>JAKUNX010000197.1 GCA_022451835.1 Candidatus Poseidoniaceae archaeon | reverse complement strand
TTATTGGATTCTTCATTGCAATAGTTCTGTCACCATTTGCTGCAAAAAACTTGACATCAGCATGGGTTTACATCCCGATGAGAATAATCCTTGCTGCAACTAGAAGTCTTCCAAGTATAATATGGGCGCTTTTGTTCGTAGTTATTGTTGGATTAGGCCCGCTTGCGGGTGTATTGGCAATGACATTCTACACTATTGGATATCTTGGTAAGTTGCAATATGAGGAGATGGAAGGGGTACAGAATAGCCCACTAGAAGCAGCTAGGGCTATGGGCATGTCTCATCCGGAGATTGTTACGAATGTTGTAATTCCTGAATCAAGTAACAATTTACTCAGTCAGTTGTTGTTTATGTTTGAGTATAATGTTCGGCATGGAACCGTTTTGGGGTTAGTAGGTGCGGGAGGTATTGGATACTATCTTGATTATTACATCGATTGGCAAGACTACGATAAAGTGATGGCATTTCTTATAGTAATCTTGATTGTAGTAGTCATTTTAGATCTTATTTCGATGTATATCCGTTCCTTCGTAACGGAAGATGGTGACGTAAAAAGACCATCTTGGTTTACAGTATTGTTGCCGCCAAAAACTGCAAAAGAAATCCATCATGGTAAGTCAGAATCAGAATGAGAATCACTCAATTTGTATATTGCTCCTGCCCAGCTGAATATTAGCAATTCCCCTTCGATTCCTTTTCCGAAACCTACAATCATCGTACCGGTGTTAACTACATCCGTGACGACCCATGTACCGTTATCCTGTGAGATTTTCCAAATCTGTCCTGTGCAAAAATCTCCATACATGTAAGAGTCCCTGAATATTTCGGGCCCCCAATCCATCCAGTAACCACCAATTATCGAACAGTTACCGTTATTGTGATCATACTCTGTGATTGGATCTGTGTATCTGGCATCATAAGACGATTCATTTTCATAACAACCACCCTCGGGGTCTAAATCATGTAATCCTTCTCTAACAGACCAGCCAAAATTAGAAGATTGCATTAAAGAAACCATATTCACTTCTTCATAACATAGCTGTCCAACATCGGCAATCCAGAGGTTCCCATTTGGATCAACATCAATTCTCCAGGGGTTTCTCAACCCGTAGTGTAGAGTGTAACTAGAATCAGTAGAATTATCAGGACTGATAATTGATTCATTTTCATAATGAATCATTTGAATTGTACCGAGCTTATTTGAAGCATTTTGACCATTTCCATAAGGGTCAAAACTACCACCTCCGTCACCAATGCTCCAAATGTATTCATTGTTGCCGACTGAAATTATACTTCCACCGTTATGGTTTCTGTTGCTTTTGTTGACTGTGATAAGAACTTCCAAAGTGCTCATATCCATTTTGTCATCTACAATTTTCACATGAGATAGTACTATGTTCGAATCTCTAGCACTTTCACAAGTTTTGTTTTCGTTGTAAATTAGTAGTACTCTATTGGTAGAACTGTAATCTTCATCAAATTCCATACCCAGCAATCCTTGCTCGAAATGACATCTTGAAACTATTCCAGATAAGTCTCCTACAACAGAATGCTGAGAAATTAGCTGGTTTGTACTATCTTGAACCCATTTTGTGACAAA
>JAKUNX010000196.1 GCA_022451835.1 Candidatus Poseidoniaceae archaeon | reverse complement strand
CGCGCCTTGCTGAAGCCTGGATAGCCTGCTTTTTCCTTAACTGAGCTACTTCTCTTGATACGGTTGTCAATACTCCTTGTGCAGCTTGTATACCTCCACCACCGAAACCTGCTCTTTCGCCAGATGTTTGTTGATTTAGTAATTCTGTTAAGACTGTTCTATCCGCTTGCAATTGAGCTATGCGGACCTGTGTTCTAGCCTCAACGCTGTTAGCATGTGAGATGAATAAGGAGAGTAAAAGTCGAACTCTGTCCCATACTTCAACCTGAGTGGATGAATGTATGTTGACTAATTGTCTGGGGCTTGCGTTTGAATGAATAATAATCAAATCAACACCGTGCCATGGATGGCCCTCTATGGCTGAACTTAGTTCATCAGCGATATCCTGTAACCTGCCTCTACCAAAATAGCCTCGTACATCTTCATCACCACGTTGATACTGAACATCTACAATCTCTATTCCCATAGTCTCAGCTAACGCAACTAATTCTCGAGGGGATCCATCCCTGTGCAACAAAACAGCCTTCCGGCCTTCATGATTAGTTCTCGCCTCGCCTAATGCGACCCCGCCAGTTCCTGCGAGGACTGGCATTGGCTCGACCATGTTCCTGCCAGAGGATGTCATTCAAAGAACCATCCAATAAGGGCAATGCTCATTGGTGAGTGTCGCCAAGGATTTGATATGACCGATACCTTTGAGACCACTCTAGAGTGGACAGGTAAAGAAAAAATTGGTCGACGTCTTGATAGTCTGATTCCAGATGGGTTTCAGAGCGAAATAACTCAAATCGATGACGGCGTTAAGCTTTCAATCCAAATTAAGGCAGATAATTTAGAAGAATTGAGACGAATTGTTGACGAATTGCTCACTCTTTTCTCGGATCAAGATGAGTGAAGGTCAAGAATTACAGGTGCATGGTCGCTAACTTCTAATCCTCCCTGTCTATCAATCTCAACTGAAACTAACCTATCGAGAGCAATCTTATTTCCAAGAAGGTAGTCAATCCTCCATCCCCTATCCTTTACTCTAGCCTGTCCTCTGTTAGACCACCAAGAGAACAACTTTGCATCAGGCCCAACATGTTCCCTAAACAAGTCGTGCCAACCATCATTCAATAAATCACTAAACCATTCTCTCTCGTGAGGTAAGAATCCGCTAGATTTTGCGTTTCCTTTCGGGTTCCAAATGTCATTTTCAGTGTGAGCAATATTCAAGTCTCCTGCAACAATTACGGGTTTCTCTAACTCTATCAATGGTTGAATAAATCGTCTCCATTGTTCCATCCATGTCTCTTTGTATATCTGACGTTCTTCTTTTGAAGAACCGCTTGGAAGATATGTATTTACCAATAACAAATCATCATGTTCTGTTATCAGAACTCTTCCTTCACTGTCGGTGGGATCTAGACTCCCTTTCATTCCTCTACCCTGTTCCTTCATAGGGCCCTTAGACATAGTTGCTACACCAGAATATCCTTTCTTTTCCGCAGGATGAAGAATCATTTCGTAACCTTCTGGTACTTCCCAGTCCTTAGGTAACTGTTCTGGTAAACACCTAACTTCTTGCAACATCAAAACATCTGCGGCCATCTTGCTGATGAATTTGTCTAAAC
>JAKUNX010000195.1 GCA_022451835.1 Candidatus Poseidoniaceae archaeon | reverse complement strand
TTTCTCGTTCAATTTTCTTAATTGTCTTATTACATGAATTAGAAAGTTGTTTGGCTGCCTTAATCAGATCATCAACAACTGCCATGAAGATAGTGTTGCGTGGAGAATAAATGATACTTCCGAGTACAACTATTCGGCAAAAAATATTTCAAAATCATCTTGCCAACTAATTCCCGTGGCAGTAAACCAAGATTTGGCATTTTGGAAAGAACTTGTTGCATCTTTACGTTTTTGTTTGGCTCGTCCACCGATTAATTTCCATGCTGACTTAGCACCAATGCCAGGGATAGCTGAAAGTTGCTTCTCACTGATTGTTTCATGATTCATATAACATTCAACCCCGGTAATCGAACGTGCCCCGTGGCCAGTAACTACAATATCCGAACTTGTCTCAAGTGGGATGAGATATTCTGCTCCAATTAAAATCGGATAAGCACCAATTTGTCGGCCAAAGGTAATGCCTGCATTGCCTCTAATCTCTTCACCAGTATGTGGCTGATTTAGATGGACAGGTAGTCTAGTTCTACCATTATGAGATTCCCAATGAACCTGCTTTAGTACCTCTCCTTTAGGAAATAATTCTTCGAGCAGTGGTGCATCAATATCATCTCTAACCGATTGTTTAAACTTTGAAAATTCATGTTCAGGTATTTCTTGGAAACCTTCTCCTTCGACCTGTCTAATGTTGATTCTTCTAAGTAACAGGTTTTCGTTTCGTATTTCATGTAGCAGATCAAGGTTTTTTTGATATGTTATTGATGTTTCACCGTTTAATCCAGCAATGAAGTTCAATCCAGGTAGTAGTTTTGGTAAGCCTCTTTCACCTCTTTCAGACCCATACTTGTTGATTAAGCGAATAGCAGATTTCAGTTGAGATGCATCACAATTCAACCAATTAGCCTCATGTACAACGCTATCGGCTGATTCTAAGCCAAATGATAGAACTGCTCCATCAGATAGTGTGTCTACAAGCGTCTTAGTAATCTCTTCAGAGGGTTCTAAATTTTCAGCAATAATCGATGGATTGCCATTGTCGGTATGCAAAATTTCCAATCGCTCATCATTTCTCAAACCATGTAATAACTTAGCAATCGGCTCTGGATTAGGTGTGGGATATTCTAACTCTTTTACACCATCTGCCATGTAGGTGTAAGTATCAGTCATACCTCCAAGCCGAACATGCTTTACGCCTAATTCATGTGCAATTCTAACCTCTTCTATAATGTCTTCAGGACTTCGCCAAATCGGCACACCTTTCTTTGGTTCAATGCAAAACTTACATCCACGTTTGAATCTTACACAGCCTTGGTAAACTTCTACTTCATACGTTAGTGGTCCGGGTTTTTCTTCACTTCCCAAGTCTGGATGGAATTTGACGGCCTTACTATTTGCTCCATAATGTGCCCACTCAGTCCATTGTTCAGCATTACGACGACAATGTTTCCAATTCCCAGTTTTCAAGAAATTGTTAAGCGTAGCATCAGTATCTTGTACCGCTAAAAACAGATTCTTACGTAACGGATTCCAACCTTGCTGACGCCATCCGCGAATAGCCCAGCCTCCCAATATCGCGGGAATTTCGCTTGGCAAATTTCGGACAACATCTTTCATTTCATTGATAGAAATAGGAGTTCCTCG
>JAKUNX010000194.1 GCA_022451835.1 Candidatus Poseidoniaceae archaeon | reverse complement strand
CGATTACTACATGACTTAGCTAATGATGGAATTGACCTTGATGCCATTTATGACGATTTACAATCTGGCAGAGAGATTGGAATTGACGAGGAGGTGAGAGAAGATGTCTGAAGAAAAATCCGAAGAAGGAATAGACTTTGATCTCGATGATATCCTTGAAGATGAAGTAGTTGATGAGATTCAACTTGAAGATATTGAAATGGAGAACGAGTCTGACGATAGTTCCGAATCTAGTGATTCAGAAGATGAAGGCTCAGGCACCTCATTCCAAGACAGGGTAAGAGAATACATGGGTGAGTTAGAAGACGAAACTTTCCATGAGCAACCAGTTCAAGCAGAAGAAGAACTTGAGCCTAAACCCGAACCTGAGCCTGTTGAAGAGGTTGTAGAATCGACAGATGTATCTGATGAAGTCATCAATGAAGTTGAAAGCAGAATAATGTCTGCTTCGAGAGAACTTGACAGTTTAGTTCAAGGAGTAATCCAACAAGATAACAACTCCCTTGCAGCAACTGAGCTGGATATAATGGAAGCAAAGAAATATCTTTCCTTGCACAAATTAAAGCGAGCAAAAAGCAGCGTTAGAAAGGCTGAGAAGGCTCTTGTAACACTAGAAGAAGACGTGCTTTACCTGCGTAGAAGCATTGCTATGCTACACCGTTTGTTGAAAGAAAAGAAAATCGATAGAATAGAGGCAGAGAATATTTTAATCGGTCTAAGGAAGGCTACTTCCAATGCAGAAATTGGTGATGTCGGTCAAGCGGCAACTGAAATTGAATTCTTAGTTGACGATTTGATTGGCGGTAATACTTCTACACTCAACCCTTTCTTCTTCCGCCATTTCTGGCTTGGCGTAGATACTCGTTGGCCTGCTGGCGGTGATTCTGGAGTATTGCTTGTTAGACTGATCAATGACGGGCCAATTGCTATGCCAGCAATGCGCCTGTCTCCACCGGTTCCAGAAGGTTGGACTTCTATACCTTCTTCAGTCGACCTGCCAATTATTGCTCCAGGCGGCAATCTGCCACTAAGATTTGATATCAAATCTGAAGGCAGATATGGTGCTGACGAAATCCCATTGTCCCGAAAGTTGGCTGTTTCAACAGGCTATGAAATGCGCTCTGGTGAAATAATGGTTACAATTAGAGCGCAGAATCGCTCGATGGAGCCGCTTTCAGATGTTATACTCTCGCCGTGGTTGCCTCCGGGTTATACTACGGCAAAAGTTCCGTTTGTGGAACGTTTATCCCCCGATGAGGTAGCGGTAATCAGAATGCCGCTGACCATCGACATGGGCACAGGAGGTAGTTCCTGAGCCCAAATCATATTCCACCCGTAAAGCGGGAGGACGAGAAAAAAAGAAAAAGGTGAAAAAAATGAAAAGAAAAGAAATAACGCACGAAGAAAGCAATACCCTTGCTGCAATGGGTATCGGTGCGATGATTGTATTTATCGCGCTGATTCTTGTTGCTGCAGTGGCATCAGCGGTCATTATACAGACCGCTGAAAAGCTGCAACAGAACGCACAGACCACAGGTGACCAAACAAAACAGCAAATGGCGAGTAAGATTATGCCGCTTAGTGCTGTGATCCAGGCTACTGGTGCAAATGTTATCATTAGGATTACATTTGAACTAGCACCAGGATCACAATCGGTGACACCTGCAAACGCAG
>JAKUNX010000193.1 GCA_022451835.1 Candidatus Poseidoniaceae archaeon | reverse complement strand
TCAGAACTTTATCTTGTTACTTTCCAACTTTCAAATAATGCTAGGTCTGGGCAAGCAACATTACACTTTGATAATGGTTCAGATAGATTCACATGGTCGGAAATCTTTGATATCCAAATTTTCCCTCAACCAAGTTTACAATTCCAAAAAGTAGTCTTCCCTGGCGATAAAGAGTATACAGCATCATTCTATGGTTCAGGATCTCATCCTGCAGGAGCAGAGATACAGTTCGTTTGGCAACTTACCAACGGTGCTGATATTGAATGGCAACCAGTAGTGACGCCGGTTAGTGACCCGCAATTATCTGTAACTTGTGACACACCGACAATGATTGGTTATCAAGAGACGACTGAATTGTCATGTACTGTATTCACCAGTTCGGAGGCAGTTCCATTTAGTGAACCGAATTTTATCTTGAGGTTTAGTGGTTCAGGTGCAGATTATTCAGAAACATTTTCATTATACATTGGCGGATATGAAGAAGTTTCATGGTCTGGCTTGTCATCAAATTCATTCGAAGAAGGAGAAGCAAAAGAGATACAAGTTTTGGTTACTAATTCAGGAACATTGCCATTTAATCATGTGATTTCTGGTTCTTCAAATCAAGGTTGGAAAATCGAAGTGATCGGAGACGGAATAGTTGATTTAGCTGTTGGCGAATCAAATACAATCAAGTTGTTAGTTACTCCTACTTCAGATGGATTATCTGATATTACTTTGAAATTCAATACAGCAGAGAACGCGGATACTTCAACATATCTTTTCACCGCAAATGCAGAAAAACAAAGTTCGGAATCAGCTGCTTTAGGGCTACCGTTAAGCCAAATTGGAATTATTGCAATTTTAATTATCGTGCTAATTGGCGCCGGGATAGTACTTCTCAAACCAAAATCACCAAAGCAACATATGCCAATAATGCCGCTACCAGTCAACACATTAGCAAACCAACAAATTATGCCGGGACAATCTCCGATGGTGGCGCCACAAGTACCTGCCCAGGCAGTAAGTATACCCCCTCCTCAAGAAACTGCTACACAAGTCCAACAAAAACAGGCCCCAATTTGCTGGCAATGCCGTAGTCCAATCGTTGGAAAAGTGGTGGGTTGTCCAAAATGTGGTGCAAGGTATTGTGGCGATGAGTCAGAAAATTGTAAAATTTCGACTCTTGAAGCATGTTTGAGTTGTCAATCTCCAGTCTCGACATTCATTAGTGAGTAGTTAATTTTCACGAAAATAACTTGAACATATAAGGATAGGCTTTTGATACTAAGTCGTTCACCCCTAATCATGCTCAACCGAGGTAAGTCTGCATCTCGTTCTAATCGAGCGGCATTTTTTCTTGTCAGTTTGATGCTAATTTCAATGTTGCCAATGATAGCAACACCTGTTTCAGCAGCCCCTAGTATTAGGCTAGACGTGACTCCAAATTCACAAACTGTAAATCCAGGAGATTCTGGAGAATATACTGTTCGCGTAACAAATACTGGAAGCGATCCTGTAACTGTTAATTTACAAGCAAGTAATGAGCCAGGTGAAGATTGTAATGGGTTTTCTTCAACTATAGGGCAGATTCCAGGACAGATTGAGGCAGGGTCTTCTGAAGAAACAACGATGAATGTCACAGTCGGACAAACTGTAGAAGCAGATACTGCCTGTGCTACCACTCTGACAGCAACC
>JAKUNX010000192.1 GCA_022451835.1 Candidatus Poseidoniaceae archaeon | reverse complement strand
CACATTCACATTATTGGTAGCCGCTAGCCAGGATACTATTGTTAACAAAATGCGAGCATCTACTGGACTGATTAAGAAAATTGGCGGTGCAGTATTGTCAATAGTTGGTCTGTATTTGGTTTACCAATACGTAACCGTCTGGGCTTGATTATTACACATGATCTCGTTGTATTCCTATGCGTATATTGGAGGCCACTTGCTTACGGATTTATTTTTTTCAAAATGTGTTATTAATAATTGAAATTTTGATATTTATTAGGTCTGTTTAAGTTGTTATTAATTTAGGCAAGTACATGGCAAGTAAAGGCGGTGCTGACGGTGCCGGAAATTTCGAACACTATGATGTCGTGATTGTGGGCGCTGGTGCAGCAGGTATTGGCGTAGCAATTGCCTTACAGCACAGTGGTGTCGAAAATTATCTCATTGTCGATAGAGAAACAATAGGCTCCTCATTCCGTTCATGGCCAGCAGAAACTCGTTTCATTACTCCTTCTTTTCCAAGTAATTCCATCGGTATGTTGGATCTCAATTCCATTGGAGTTGGCATTTCGCCTGCTTTTACAATGCGAATAGAACACCCCACAGGTCAAGATTTTGCCGACCACCTTCAATCTCTTTCTGACTACTTTGAACTACCAATAAGAGAGAAAACCGATATTCTCAGTATCGAGAAGCATGGAGAGTTTTTCCATCTAGAACATGAAGGAGGCAAGATTTTTGCCGAAAATGTGATTTGGGCTGGAGGAGAATATCAATATCCATCACTAGGTGGATTTCAAGGAAGTGAGTTGTGTCTACACACCTCAAACATTGGAAGTTATCAAGAATTAGAAGGTGATGATTTCCTCATCATTGGGGGATATGAAAGTGGCATTGATGCCGCTTATCATTTGGCAAATAATGGAAATAATGCACGCGTCTTCGATATGAATTGCCCCTGGGGTGAGAAAACTTCAGACCCCAGTGTCGCGCTTTCAACATATTCGTTTGAGCGAATGCGCAACGAAAAGTTCGAAGATAACGTTAAGATATATTCTGAAACAGCGGTCAAATCAGTTGCTTACAATGATGGAATGTACTGCCTAACTACTGAAGCCGGCCAAGATTTCCATTCAAAAACAAAACCAATTCTCGCTAATGGTTTCAATGGCGGTCACAAATTTGTAGCACATTTGTTTGAAGAGAGAGAGGATGGTTTCCCTTCATTGACTGAGAATGATGAATCAACAATCGTTCCTGGTATGTTCCTATGTGGACCTTCAGTTAGACACGATGGACACATTTTCTGTTTCATTTTCAAGTATCGTCAACGATTTGGTATTGTAGCGCAGGCCATTGCCTCTTCTCTAGGTTTAGACACTGAGGATTTTGTAGCAGCATACAGATCATGGGGCATGTATTTGGACGATTTATCATGCTGTGGACAGGAGTGTCTCACATGTTAAACGAAAATTCTAGTTCTAGCCCAAATGGTGATGTTTTGGCAGAAGCGGATGGGAATATTACCCGCTCTAAGTTCTTGAGAATAGATTGGCTGGGACAGACCTTGGCTAGTTTTTGTTGGATTGTAAGCGTCTTTGTATATGGTTACGCTAGTGGTGATGGGTTGCAATTGTCAACTGGAGATTGGCTACAGTTAGCCGCAGCGTCCTCATGGTTCATCGCAAACATGGCGTCCC
>JAKUNX010000191.1 GCA_022451835.1 Candidatus Poseidoniaceae archaeon | reverse complement strand
AGATTTCAGAGTGCCCGGTATTGGAAATCGATTGCCATTGTGTTATTCCTATGCCTCTATATGGAAAATCGGTTGACAGACCATTCAAATTCCGAAGTGCAACCAAGAAATTACGAAAAGAAAGAATTCAGCGTGAATGGCCTTCTGTTACTGTTACTCCAAGTGAATACTCCGGAGAGTTGCCATTCACGCCAATTGAAATTGAATCCGAGGTTGCAGATATGGTTTCGAGATTTAACTTGCTAAAAAAATGCAACATAGACCCTACCGTTCTTCCTGTATGGAATGAAAAAGGAGGGGAAGAAGCTGCCCTAGCAAAGTGGGGGAAATTTCTCGACAAAGGCCTTTCTGGATATGCTAGAAGAAGAAATAATGCTGCAGATGCAGAAGGTGTCTCGAAGTTATCATCAGCGTTTCATTATGGATTTTTATCACCAATGAAGGTCGCTAGAGATGCATCTGCGGTTGGAACAAAATCGGCAGACAAGTATCTCGATGAATTATTGATATTCAGAGAACATGCTTGGCATCACATCTATTCTAGTGACAACCCTTACTCTGAATCAAACTTACCAGGTTGGGCACTTGGCTCATGGAGAAGAGCTGAAGGGGATGTGAGAACAACACTGTTAGCAGAACACAGAATGGAGTATTCACAATCACCTAGTGATTTGTGGAACTCCTGCCAAAGTTCACTGACAAAACACGGTGAACTACACAATAATTTGCGAATGACTTGGGGCAAAGCGATTCCATATTGGACTGAATCTCTTGATAAGTCACTACATATTGCTCAGAAATTGAATGATAAGTATGCTCTTGACGGAAGAGATCCGTCCTCAATAGTCGGAGTTCAATGGTGCCACGGATTGTTTGACAGGCCATTTGAACCATCGATTCCAGTAATGGGTATAGTGAGAAAAAGAGATATTGAAACCCACAAATCAAGGCTTGATTTCGTAAAGTACCGAGATTATGTCAATAGGAATAATGGTGATTCGAATTTGTTATATGCTGTAGTAGGCGAACCCATTTTCCAAGCATTAGTATCACAGATTATAGATTCTAACGGCGGAGATGTATTGATTGTAAAATCGAATAAAAAACATTCAAACATTAGAATTTCAAAACTTGATTTGAAAAATTTGCCACCATGGATCTCAGAAAGATTTGATTCAATACTGAAGAGCTCAGAGAATGGTGATAGTGAAGATTTGATTAACAATTTGAGTGATTCTGCAACTAAAGTCACAATAAATGAAGATCAAGCTCTCTCCCATGAGGAATTAACTTCATTGCTACAAATCGATCCGAATAGCATGAATTGTACTGTTATAGAAGCGACAAAATCGAATCAAATTAATGACTATAAGTTGGTAGATGGAATGAAATTAGAACCAAGTCAATTAGAAGCAATTGAAGTTAAGCATTATTTCGAAACAATGAATCAGAGGATTTGGGATGTTGTTAGAATAGTCTGGATGGCAAATGTGAAAGTATCTACAGATCGGGATTATTGATTTCACGCCTACTACTGTTACTCTTCTTCGCTGCTGAACTTCTTCAACTCCAGGCGAAGTATCTTCAATACATCCTCTGGTTCGGTAGTCTCAAGGATCTCTTGACGTAAATCTAGGTCTCCAAACAACAGTGCAGAGACCGCAAAAATGGATTCAGGGCTGTCATCGATTAGTTCCATTA
>JAKUNX010000190.1 GCA_022451835.1 Candidatus Poseidoniaceae archaeon | reverse complement strand
GCAATAGAAGGCGGTGAGCTCGTTCAGGACCAAGTGCGTCACTAACCGCACGGATTGCTTCTTGCCATTCCAATGTCTGCTCTGGATCTGGATCAGGTAGAGCATCGCGGAATCCGTCACCAGTCATGGCCCCTCTCCGGTTTAATCGGGCACAGGGGGACATTTCAAGGAATCGCCTTACCCGTTCATAATATGATTATACCAAGTTGCTAAAGTATCGCTGCAATCCTGTTCAGATTTAATGACAATTACATGATTTGGAATGCCCCCCGTCATCGAACCGTCAGCTATCGTAACACCATCATGTACAGGTATCAGTTCGACTGTTTTTGTATGTTCAGCATATATTCCAATCTCAAAAATTATCCATGGCTCATCATCTCCGGCTACATTACGAAAAATATCTGAAAAAAGAAAACTTGCCAAGTCCTCGCACGTGTAAAATGAGCATAGTGTGGAAAGTGTGTCCAGAAGTCCTAGCGACTGAGGTTCTAAATCTGGTTGTTGAGCAATAATTCTTGATTTGGTCATAGTCAAAAGAGGTCGCTCACTCATTATGTCACCCTGCGCTTGCTGCTAATAATTTAGACTAATTTTTCATATATTTTGGATATAATTCGGTGAAAATGGTGAACGCCCTGTTCTCGTGTTGGCGAATATCTGCCTCTATCATAAATCTCGGAATACATTGATTTGTGTACTTTTTCAATTATGTCTTGGTCCTGTAATTCTACCGTGTCCAAGTCTCCACCAGCCCCTTCTGCTGTAAGTTCTGAATTCTTCACGTAACCTCTGTACAATACTCTTGTCTTGTCTGGAGATATTGGAATAACAATGTTAACCGATAATCCCCAAGGATAGAAATTGAACATCATATTTGGAAATAGCCATAGATAATATGCTGCAATTTGTTTTCCAAAATCAGGGTGGTTCTCGGGTATATCAAATGATACCTCTCCTTTCTTTGCTTCACCAACCTGTAAGACGCCATTTCCAAAGACCTCTGTTGTATATCCAGAGTAATCCAATGCATCATTTAGCTCAGGATGGACAAAAGGTATGTGGAAGCCCTCTAGGTAATTATCAACGTATAGCATCCAATTTGCTTTAATCAAATGATCCCTTTTTTTGCTTAAATCATGAACATAGTTCTCAATCCCAAGAAATTCAAACCTATCAACAAACTCCTGCCATATCGGACTTTTGTTGGTTTGCTGTGAAACGAAATTTAGACCCTGCCACGTTCCCATTTCAAACTCATGCAAATCATCCAATGCTGACGGGAAATCTACAACATCATCAAACTCGGGCATGTTCTTCATTTGTCCATTCAAATCGAAGGTTCTACCGTGATATTTACATTGAATTGACCTCTTTGAACAATCTTGTTCAACTAATTTCATACCTCTATGTGTGCAAATGTTTGATAAGCACTTTATTTCATCAGATTTGACCATAATAATCTGCTCACCTGTGGCAGCCTCAACATGATGTAATGGAACAATATTATTGTCATCTAACTCGGATTTATGTAATGCAAATTGCCAACCAGAAAAGATAGTTTTCAATTTTTCAAATATTGATTCATTTGTGTAAAAAGTTGATGGTAGGGTTTTTGCAATTCGGATATCGGGCGCAATCAAATCTTCCGACATCGTCGTTGTTAGAAGCATGTGATTCTTGATTGTTCGGTAGTCTTCTAAAGTCATCCTCAGTAGG
>JAKUNX010000019.1 GCA_022451835.1 Candidatus Poseidoniaceae archaeon | reverse complement strand
TATCCCGACCTGTGTCCATTTGGTTCATGACCATTTCGTATAGGTTTATCTAAACAATCATGCGAACCCATCAACACAGAGTGATACCTAACTTATCTACGAGGTTCTATGTATAGAGTGATTAGAACAATCAAACTATTCCTTGTGCTTGCATAGCTTCTGCAATCTTCAAGAAACCAGCAACGTTAGCACCAAAGACATAATCTCCTTCTCTTCCATATTGCTTGGCCGTTTCTGAAGCATTCTTGTGGATGTTTATCATGATATTCTCAAGTCTTTGATCGACTTCCTCTCTAGACCAAGATAGTCTAAGCGAATTTTGTGACATTTCAAGACCAGATGTTGCAACACCGCCAGCATTTGAGGCTTTTCCAGGTGCGAATAAAATTCCATTCTTATGGAATACTTCAACTGCTTCAGGAGTACATGGCATATTGGCCCCTTCAGCAACTGCAATGACATTGTTATCGACTAACATTTGAGCCTCAGCACCGTTCAATTCGTTTTGTGTTGCACATGGTAAAGCAACATCTACATCAACTCCCCATAATCCATTTGGAGTCGGTTCTGGTGCCGAAGCGGTGAATGTAACTCCATCATGAGCATCAGCATATTCTGAAATTCGACCTCTTCTATTATTCTTCAAATCCATTATCCAAGCTAACTTTTCTCGGTCAATCCCTGCCGTGTCATGAATCCAACCGCTTGAATCAGACATTGTTACCGGCACGCCACCCAAATCCAAGACTTTCTCACACGCAAATTGTGCAACATTTCCTGAACCGCTTATTGATACCTTTGCACCTTCAAACGACTTTCCCTTAGTAGCAAGCATTTCTCTGGCGAAATAAACTAAACCATAACCAGTTGCCTCAGGGCGAATTAAAGATCCACCATAAGATAGCCCTTTGCCAGTAAGAACTCCTGCTTGGAAATCATTTCGAAGTTTCTTGTACATACCAAACATGTAACCAATCTCTCTTCCTCCGACACCAATATCTCCTGCTGGAACGTCACAATCTTGTCCGATATGGCGCCATAATTCCATCATGAAAGATTGACAGAATCTCATGACTTCATCGTCAGATTTGCCCTTGGGGTTAAAGTCAGAACCACCCTTGCCGCCGCCCATTGGCAGACCAGTCAAGGAATTTTTGAAAATTTGCTCGAATGCTAAGAATTTCAGAATAGATGCATTAACACTTGGATGGAATCTAAGTCCACCCTTGTACGGCCCTATTGCGCCGTTAAATTGAATTCTAAATCCACGATTTACCTGTACATTACCTGAATCATCAACCCATGGCACTCTAAAATGAATTAGCCTATCTGGCTCGACTACTCTTTCGACGATAGAAGCATATTCTGGGTGTGCTTCCAAAACAGGTTCCAGTGATTCAAGAACTTCAAGCACTGCTTGATGAAATTCAGGTTGGTCTGGGTCTCTTGACTTTACTTTTTCATATATATCATTGATAGCGTTCATTACGTCACCTAGGTACTTTGTGTTGGCTGTGCCAAATTTTACCACTTTCTAATGCTTGCCCCATTATTTTATTAGAATTAGTCGTTTTTAGTTGAAAGGGCAAACGGTGCTAAAGCGGTTTAATCGCTCAATTCTTCTTTCACCGTTGTCATCAACTTCTGACATAGCTCTGATTGATTCTTCAATCATTGCATGTTGATCTGATTGCATTCCTATTATTTTACGAAGTACATCAAGCATAGACCATTCATCCTCGGAAATCACCTCATCATCAAGTGCAGCAATCAGTGCACTTTGGTATGTGGTAATATCTCCTAGGTGGTGCCCAGAATAATCTTCTTCTATTTGGTCAAATGGATTCTTTTCCTCACCTCTGACGATAGATAGGCACTCTGCAGTGTCACCTGGTGAAACTCCAAGTGCATTGGCTAGAACATGAAGTATTGATGCTTCATCATCAGTGACAATTTCATCATTCATTGCAATTTTAAGAGTTCGCAGATAAAGATACAATCCACGACTTGGTGTGACACTCATGTTACATTGTGAGCGTTGAAAGTATATCATTTTATCAGTTAGATGACGGAAACATTTCGATTATTCAAGTTGCTGCGAGCCATAATCTTGAAATGTAAGGGTAAATTAGAGTGTGTTACTAGTGTATTACGATTCGTCACCAAAATGAACACATTTATATGCCGACAGTATTACGACTGGTTGAGGAAGACACATGGGAGCACCTAGTCAACACATCTCTCTTCGTATCAATGAAGAGGATTTGATGCTAATCGATGCCAAAATTGGCCAATTGGGTGCGAGGAATAGATCCGATGTCGTCAGACTTGCAATCCAAGAGTATCTTAGAGGGCAACCAAAACTACCAGACATGGATACAATTAAAATTGCCTTAGGAAGAAGAGATAAGATGCATTTAGAAATGCTATACGAACTTGAAGGTACAAGTAAAGAGCAAGCGGCTCTTGAAGGTTTGAAATTATACATCAAAGAATCAGTTGCAAGAGCTGAGGAAACATTACTACTCGAAAAAGCTCTAGAAGAATCTAGAGCCTTGACGTTGAAAAGCAAAGAATACCAAGAATAAGGTGAGAGTGCAGAGGGGATGGGAAAATGAAGCATAACGAAAATAACAATCGTAATGCTACCCTCGGTGGCGATGAAGATAGATCCAACTTCATCACTATCAACAATTTACGGATACGTGCCCGCCTTGCACGTGATGGATCAGACGAAGGAGCATCTAACAGAGATACTCCTTTTCCCCCCCATGGAGGCGGCTGGGGGGACTCAGATTCCACCCCAGCAAGCTGATTGGTGGTTCCCACGTGTCCAGACCCCACTTTACTGGGCACATCTATTCAATATTAGTGCAGCCGCGAGGCCAATCCTTTAGAATCGCCGACATTGGTTGTATTTTATGGCGGGAAATAGTCCACTTATCGGTAACGATGAATTCCCGTTTTTAGCCCATGACGAACCACGTCCTGGACAAATTGATATGATTAGAGAATGTCGTGAATCATTAAGAAACAAAGGACATCATATTGCAGCTGCTCCAACTGGTATTGGAAAAACCGCTGCTTCAATCGCTGCTGCATTAGAAGTTGCAATGAATACCTCAACTAAACCCCACATACTGTTCTTAACTGGACGACAATCCCAACACAAAATTGTCATAGAGACTGTTAGAAAAATCAACTCAAGACTTGGAAATACTCACCGTGATATCAAAGTCGTTGACATCATTGGAAGAGAATCAATGTGTGAAGTAGTTGACATGCAAACTGGCCGATGCTTGTGTGAGCAAGGATCAAGCGAATCTGCTAGAGCAAGATTGAAAGAAGATGTTAGAAATTATATTCTTCAAGAACCACGGCATGTGTTTGATATTGTTGAAAAATCCAAAACTTTTGGTGTTTGTGCTTGGCAAACCTGTCGAAGCGCAGTAAAAGATTGTGACATTTTAGTCTGTGATTATAATCACGTTTTTGCTGAACAAGTAAGAGAGAATTCGCTACCTTCCATGGGAATATCACTACAGAATTCAATAATTATTGTAGATGAAGCGCACAATTTACCTGATAGAATAAGGATGAGTATGGAGCGAGTAATTACTCCTATTATCGTTAGAAATGCTGCAATGGAATTAGAGGAATTTATGGGTAGTTTAGAAAGTATAGCGATGAGAAGTTCATCAAACTCTTCTCCACAATTACTTGAAGATGTGATTTGGGCATTTGAAGTAATCAAGTTGTTGCGTCTAAAAATGGCAAATTACTTCAAAATTTTACATGAAAAGGTGAATGATGATGATGAATCAATTGTTAACATTGATGATTTTACTAAATTAATTCATGCGGCTTGCAATGAATATGAAGGAGTATCTGGGCAAATGAAACTCGATTCAGAAAATGATTTCCAGACAAAATCACCAACCAATAACCGACTTGAAAAATTAGCCGATACCTTAAGGCAAGTAAGTGTTGAAGTTGAAGATGATGAAGATTCAAGTGAGCCAGATTCTCACAGAATTTCCCATATTATCGAATCAATATTTAGATTTGGTAATACCTCAGCACTTTGCATGGTATTCTCTCCAAAGGGAAAAGAAGGAAAAATTACAACTCATCTACTTGATCCTGGAATACTATCCGGGCCTCTATTTTCAAGAACTGCAGGTTCTATCCTCATGTCCGGTACACTTCACCCTCCATCAATGTATGCTGACATACTTGCTTTGCCAAAGAATCTGACAACTAAAACCTCGTATGTATCACCTTTTGCCGGAGAAAGAAGACCTGTTTTAGTCGCCCGAGATGTTACAACAAAATATAATCAGAGATCTGAAGATATGTGGAATAAAATTAGAGCACATATTCAAGCTTTGATTGAGCATAGTGAAGACCACATAGCAGTATTTTGTCCATCTTACAGATTATTGGATGAAATTCTTGACGGCATCTATTTTACCGGTGTGAATAAAATAACCGAATCAAGAGACTGGGTAAAAGATGATATTGATAGGGTCGTTGCAAAACTAAAAAATGAGCGGAAAAATGGCAATCGTGTATTATTGTGCGGAGTCTTTGGGGCAAGACTATCTGAAGGAATTGATTATGATGATGGCGTGCTTGGTTCGGTAGTGTGCATTGGCATTCCTAATCCACCACCTTCTGTTCTATCCGACTCTTTGAAGGAATACATTTCTGATAAATTTGGTAGTCAAAATGCTTGGCGTTACACTGTAACACAGCCCGCAATTAACGCTATTTTGCAAGCGATGGGTAGACCAATTAGATCGGTTGAAGATAGGGCTTTAATCCTATTATTAGATAATAGAAATGACAACCGAATATATCGTGAATGTTATCCACTTGGAATGAAAATGAATACTTCTAATGAACCAAATTCAACAAAAGCGTTTGCAAAGAGATTCTTTAGAAGAGTGAAGAGAGTTTAAAATCTCAATAAAAAGGTTCATTGATGTTTGACGCTGAGGCGATGACATGACAGACTGGCAGTTGGTTGACATTTCAGACGACAAACCAGAATCCTTTGTCAAGGATTTAGAGGATTTAGACTACGGGGGCCTAGAGAGTGATGTACAAAATCTGCACAGTAATTTTTGGAATGATGCAGAACACTTGGCTGAAGTTGAGGATCGCCACATGCAAGTCTTAGTTAGTTCTGGCATGATTCCTGAGGACCATATTGCAAGTACTGAGCCAAGTCGTAAACTAGATTGGTTTGTCAAAGAACTCAACGGCAGGATAAATCCAGATGGCTTATCTATACCATTGAAAGGATTGGAAATTGACGATATTGAGATTTATCAAAAAACAAGTGATGATGAAACTGTAATCAAACTTAATCTTACTGAAAAAGACGGCCAAGAACTTGAAAGAATCATGAATATTCCAAATGATTCACCTGAATTTAATCTTCAGGCCAACTTCTTCAATAACAGATTATACCTTAGATGGTAAATCTCATCTGTTGGGTATTGCGCTTAGGTTTGCAATTTCTTGAATCATTTTCTCCAAAGCCATCTGAGCTGCTTGCTGGTGTTGAGCGCCCATTTCATCACGACTGTATCTAGCCATTTCGAACATATTGTCAAGTGCCAATAGAGCGTCATCAGAGATTTGAGGCATCGCTTGTCTAATCGCAACTTCGAATTCTCTTACAGTTTCGAAATCCCTTCTTAAGAAACCATTTTGTTGTAAAACTGTACATAGGTTTTGGTAACAATTGAAAATCGCTTCTCTAATCGAATCTCCAGCTGCTAGAAGTTCAGCAGTATATGCAAATACTTCCGCTGCCTCTTGTAATAATTCATTATTCGCTCTTCGAAGATAAATTACAATTCCAACACCAGCGAGTATAGCAACCAATGCGAGCACTACATAGGCCCATGTTGGGACTTTGACTTCTTCCTCATCAAACTTATACTTAGGATTAAATTCCTCAGATGAGCGCAAACTTTCAAATTGAATTTGGCTATTATCAGAGATGATTGGATCGTTAATAATTGCATCAACGTAAACATATCCCCATCTGTCATAATCACCATATGGCGGGTCTGAGTTGAATTCAAATCTTGCTACACCTGAAGGGTCTGTTACAACTGTTAGTGGGTTTGCAAGTTGACCATTAGATTCATTCTTGAGTGTGTAAGTAACCGACACGCCTGGCACTCCAAGGCCTGTGTCATTAGCGATGATGGTAATACTACCAAATACATCTTTGTTGCCACTTTCATCGATTTGAGCGATTTCCCATTCAAAATCAACATTTAACTTGATGAAAATTTGTCTACTTATCGATTCACTGTTAAGATAGTATGTGTTATTTTCAAGTACATCCAAGTGGATATATTGTGAACCTGCTTCAAACCACGATGGCGCAACAGTGTCTATTGTAAAATTACCATTTAGCCAATCTATATTTATCAAACTAGAAGGTATACATCTTGCACCTTCTCGCTGAGATTCACAATCGGTACCATTTCCAACATTTATTGCTAGATTCTCAAAGATTTCGCCTGTACCACCAATTTCTGAAATTGAACCAGAAATTGAGATCGGGCCAAATGTTCCATCCGACCTTATTGCTACAGTTGTAGATGTTGAATCAATAGAAATTTCAAGGTCTGCCCATACATAAGCAATTAGCATTTCATCGGTTCCAATGTGTGAGAATGTCCCAGGGAATACAATTTCTATCTCATGTAATCCTCTTGACAAATCTTGAGTGGCAAAAACAATTGCACTCCAATCTCCATTAGTTGTAGTTTGAGTTGTTGCCACTAATTCTCCATCAAGATAAATTTCTAAAAGTTCATCTTCTAAGCCTTCGTTAGTCAGTGAATCAATATCAAACAGCCTTCCTGACATTTCCCAAAGTTCGCCTCTAGTAACCTGAGAATTACTATCAAATGATACTGTCATATCTGCTCTGTGTGCAAGGAAGAATGTTGCATTGGTACTATTTGCTCGATAGTAGCCTTGGCTACCAGAATAAGCTGTAATTGTTCTATTACCAAATTCAAACAGGTCTGAAACTGTCCAATCATAAGAAAATTCACCTGATGAGTCTGTGGTCACAGAAGTAAGGGTAATTCCCTCAATAATTAGTTCAACTTGATGACCAGCAATTGGATTTAGTTGATTATCTGCCACACTCCCAGTAATGGTTATATTTTGACCAACAGCTACCGTTTCTGGAACTTCAACACTCAACACAATATGGCTAAAGATATTCCAAGTAGCATTAGTATAACTTGGCAAATAAAATGTACTTCCATTAAATCTGATTTCTAGTAGAACAGGACCAAGTTCTGCATCAGCAGAAACTGGATATATCGCAGTGAATAACCCGTCTTCATCGGTATCCACATTAGTCATGAAATCACCGTCTAACCAAACTTCAATTGTTAAATTCGGTAGTGGATTATCAACTAAATCAAGCAATAAACCTTCGATGGTCATTACTTCTTCTCGGTTAACATCGCCTCCAGGTGTAAGCAAGGTGATTTGAGTAGGCACACTAATATTGAAAGGTACAGTTGTTGATGTTGGCAGATAATATTCTGGATTTGATGGCTCTCCAACGCCAATTGGGTCTACCCAATCTCTACCACCAAAGAATTCTACTGTAATGGTGTGAGCGCCAGCAGAAATGTCCTGTGGCAAAGGATATCCGAGGCTAAATTGTCCAGTTGATGCGTCTGTCTCTGTACTTGCAACTGATGCTCCGTCAACCATCAGGTGTACTACCGCTGAAGATGGAACATCAAGAACGGCTAAACTCTGTCCCAAGTCATCTAGTAGAGTACCGTTGACAGTAAGATAATCACCTGCTATCAAACTCTCTGAATATTCTGTTATCGTAATATTTGTTTCAGCAAGTACAACAAATGATGTGTTTGATTCTGAACCCAAAAGACCTGTAGTTCCAAATGTTCCTGTGTAAATTGCATTAACATCTTTGACACCTACTGACATGTTAGCTGGTGTTGTTAAAACTCCGTATGCAGTACCATTTTCTGCTGTCGTGATTATTGTATTGATATCAGTTCCATTAAGTGAAATTGTAATCAATTGGCCTGAAACCGGTTCACCAGTATTATCGATTAATAAGACCTCAATTTCAACATCATTACCTCTCTCGACTCTATCATTCAAACTTGGTTGACCTTGCAAGTCAAGTATCGGATCTATGAATCGAATTTCAGTGAATCCTCTACTATCGAACAGGCTCGTATTATTAGAACCTAGATAGAAGTTTACGGCAGGAATGTATGTCGCACCTAATGTATTATTGCCTGCAGCAAAGTTTGGCGACAAAAGAATAGATGCATTCCAGAATCCATCTTGTCCAACTACACCGCCTGAGACAGTAAATCCAAGCGATTCACCATTTATTTCAAACAGAATATTTGCTGGTAAAACGGTTCCATCGACTTGTTCTAATCCACTTCCATTGTCTGAAGTAATCTGTCCGGAAATATTGAATAATTCTCCAGCCACAGGATTTGCTGTAATGTCATCAATTACTAAGAAAGTTAGAGAACGGACGTTAATTGTCGAGAAATTCGATCCAGTTCCTAGTAAATCCAAACTTCCGATGAAGATAATTTCTACATTGGTTAGTCCGAGTGGTTGTGTAAATGGTATGCTGTGGGTTATGTTGGCAAAACCTTCCCCGTCAGTTTGTACAGTTCCGATACGTGTTCCTCTAAACTCATAGGTCACATCATAACCAGATAGTGGTTGGAATAAATTAGATGATTCAACTAATCTAGAGGTGATATTGACACTATCGCCACGATTTACAACTATAGCATTCAATGGCTGAATTGATTCAAATTGAGTTACTCCAAAGACAAATACTGAAGCCTCTACTGATGAACTTAGGTAAAACACTGATGAGCCCTCTATTACAGAGATTACTAGCGTTTTAGCCCCACGTAAAGTGCCGTTGTTTAGCGTATCTGTTGGCACTGACATGTTGAATGAGCCGTTGGTTGTTGTAGTATACGAACTAACCAATGTCTCATTTAAATCATTCAACCAATTTACTCTTAATTTGACTGAATCAATTAGTAGTCTAGTATTATCATCACCGTCAATAACTTGTCCTACAACATTGAAGTCAACATCTGCAATAACATTCGCTGGTATTGAATCAATTCTTATATCGGTATTACCTTGAATAGTAATATTAATTTTAGTGCTATTTCCAATGCGTCGAGAGTTTCCTTTGGCAAGTGGATCGGTTAGATCGTCATTAACCATAACTAGAATCTCATAAGAACCTGGAGAAATTCCAGTTGCCGGCCAAGTAATAATCGAGGTCCCATTTTCATCAGTTAATGAATTACCCATTGATACATTAGTTCCATTATAATCAAAATAGAACTCAACTGTTTCCCCTTCCAAGAAACTTAAATCTGCTAAATCAAAAACTGTTACAGAAAGTTCGACATCATTGTTAGTTAGAGTATTTAGCTCTCGGTCTTCGACTATTGAAACGACATACTCTGACTCTATTCCAACCAATACTGTCGGAGTTGGAAGTGAAGTTATTGTTTCTGTTGAGGCATCAACTATTGGCTCTTCAGAAGCATAGTAAGGTCCACCTTCTGGCTGTTGAGAGTAAAAATCAAATCTTATTTCAACATCATAAGCATTTGATGGTAAATTTGTAGGAATGGTAATGTTTTCAGAGAAAGTAGAGGTTTGATTGTCAACAATTCCCTGTGCTAAATCAGTAATTCTTTCATCCTCTGTAACCAATACTATGGAATATTGAGAAATATTATCTCCGAGTACAGGCGTTTGATAAACTGCATCGAAAATTGAACCATTTATCCATAGATTATCTCCCAAATGAGTCCAATTTTGACTTATAGAAATATTCCATCCAATTTCTGCTTTAACTCTCAAGAGTCCATTTCCAGATGAAGGTGAATAGTCATCACTGCCATTGTAAACTACACCAATGACATAATCAGTTGCTACTAAATTCGCATCCAAATTGACTACTTTTTGGTATTTACCTGAAATGTTAGAAGTTGTGTTAAACCATGAATTATTGAACAAGAAATCAAAATCTCCTATTGTTGAACTTACTTCTTCACCTCTGTGGTCAGAAATAGTGACTCCAAATAAGCCATCATAACCTCGTAATTGTGAGGTGGATTCAAATTCAAATTGTAAGAAACTCTTTAGTCGGTAAGGAGCGCCTGTAGATAGATTTGCATCATCAGTTGCTTGAATAGAAACAGGGATGAATCTCAATCTGACTTCCACTTCTCCCGCTCCAAAAGTTGCTAATTGAGCAGTTAACTGTTGCTGGATTGCGAAAGTTCCATTTACAGTAATATTGAATATATCACTCCATGTCGCAAATGAGCCATTTTCACGCATTGAAAGTAGTAATTGTCCTTCCATATCAACAGGAGAGGGGCCAAGGGATTTTGCAGTACCATTAACCCAAACATCTTGATTAACCACAAACACACTTTTGTTCGTTAGTGGCCCTTCTATTGTCGCAGTCAAGTTAGGTGCCTCACGCACATCCAAAGTTATGCTTAATGATGAAGGTCGTAAGTGATGTTCAGATACAGCGACAGGTGGGTCTAATTCCTCTACCCATCCTTCAAACCATAAATCTGCATTGATTAACCCAAGTGTCTCAGTTTCATCTAACTCAACATTGATCGACCATGCACCGGAAGGAGTTACAATTCCAGATAGGTTATTACTACCATTGAAACTAGAAACAAAAGACAAGTAAATATTGGCATCACCTCTATCAAATGAATAAGACTCAGGAGCATTCTCGTACTCAATTTGGCCTTGAATTGTAGTCGTAGAACCAGCACCTACAACAGGAGAACCAATAGCCAGGGGGAATTCATGAGTGATTACAGAATCATCAGTCAAGTTTATCCAACTTGAATATACAATGACATCTTGAGAAATTAACTCAAAGGCTCCATGTCTAATTAATAATGAATATAATCCTGGATTAAGTGATACTGATAAATTATCACTGACGGAAAAATTGCCATTTCCATCTGTCTGTATATCTGCAACAAACATTTCCTCAACTAACTCTGCTTGAGGATCAGCTAAAGGTACTAAATATGCTGATAAATCGTAATTTGTAATTGGAGTTGAATTGTCTGCAAATACAAATTGTCCTGAGAAATTAAAGGTATCCGATAAATCCCTATCGATTGTAAACGGTGAAATTGTTTGATTAAGAATTGTCAAATTTTCAGAAGCAGGGCAAGAATCAAACGGAACCCATCCTAAGTCAATTTCACCCGAGCCAGAATCAAACGAAAGCTTAACTTCACCCCAAGATGAATAATCTTGTGTTGAAACTGTGTAACCTGCACCATTCCATTCACCGCCAACATAACCTGTAACATATCTTGCAGGTATGCCAGCAATCCTAGCCATAGTTACAAAGGCAGTATTGTAGTCTTTACACTGCCCAAAACCACTTTGAAGAACGTAAGATGTTATGTCTAGACCAGCAGGATTTGATATTGGAGTATGGTATAACTTAAACTCGAATGTGTCGTTGCCAAGACGTAAGAAATCGCTCAATGATTTTGCCACAGTATAAGCATCTTGTGAGGTAGCATTTTGAGTAACTGAATTAACTGTTTGAGTGACAAAGTAATCAGTAGACTGTTGATCATCAAATTCTGAAGGAACTACAAGTTGGTAATCAAAGTCTTGACTTACAATTGTGTTGGCAGCAAGTGAATCCCAATCAAAGAAATATTCTTCTTGCCTCAGATTTAATCTGTTGATTTCACCAAAATCTACCTTGACGTTGTGAGTATCGTTTGATCTAAGTAACGTTGCAGCAGGGTCTGACCAAAATGTAAGATTACGATAATATGAAGAAACCGGTATATTGCCAAGGCCAATAAGTTCTCTGTAGGTTATTTCCCAATCAAGGGTTGAATTAGAAAAACTGTCATCTGGTAATTGACTTGAATTATCGACATTTGGCACTAAAGGTGAAAATGGATGATCATCTTGTAAGTTTGCATAGGTCGAACCCGTGTAAAAATCATTAGTATTCAGCCTCCATCGGTGAATTTGGTTAATATCTACTTCACCAGTAGTATTGTTAGCCCAAAATACAACACCATCTTCTACAATATCATCTGTAGGATCAAATGGGTCATAAGGTGAGTTTGTACATAATGTACCCCAAAATGCAATTGGACATTCATCTCCATCTAACATCCCACCACCATCTGTATCAGGGTTAGTCCAATCGGTTCCAGTTAGATTCTCTATAGCATCTGGGATTCCATCGCCATCAAAATCTTCTGGAAGTACGTCATCTAATGGATTAGACTCAGGATTAGTTCCATCAAAATATTCTGTAAGGTCATCTACGCCACCGCTATCGGTATCGAATACTGTTGGATTTGTCACCCATGCGTCAATACTACCATTACCTATACCTATCCAAATCAAGTCACAACCTGTAGTGTCCTCAAAATAATTGTTAAGATTGTCTCCGTCATCGTCAAGAAGATTATTACACGGTTCATTTGGATCTGTAAAGTCAAATACTTCATCGAAATCACTTACTCCATCAGAATCAGTATCAACTAGGCTTGGATTTGAAAACCAACCATATACGCCAAGAATTTCTTCCCAATCTGCAAGTCCATCTCCATCAGAGTCTTCGTAATCATCATCACAATACTGTTGAGTTGTAGTCAAAGTCCCTGCTGCTGTAGCATCAGTGTGACAGAACGAACCATTTCTATTCACTACTTGAGTAACTCCTGGAGAAGGGCCTGAAGAAACATCAACCAATGCTTGGCCTGATATTCGCTGATAAGTAAACGAAGTTAATGTCCCTGACAAGTTATACCAACCTTCACCTCCACTCGGATTAAAACCTGATGTATCCTGAATTGATAAAAGAGAATTTCCTGAATCCCAACTATTTATCGTGGTTTCGAAATTTATGAATGAATCACATGGATCGGTGCCATGAGTAACATTTAGTTCCTCACCGTCGTTTACTCCACCATAATCAGAGTCTGCAACATTCCACAGAGTACATGATAGATTTTCTTCCCAATTTTGAATTCCATCTTGGTCTTCATCACCAGAATCCTCCTTTCTAGTAGGATCGGTTTCACCAGGATCTAAAACTCCATTACTATTGTTATCTTCTTCACCATCATCGAGTGCATCACCATCCGTATTGTTATTACGAGGGTCACTTGCTTGAGGTGGGTTACCATATAATCCGTTTACTTCAACACCATCTGGGATTCCATCATTATCGGTATCTGAAGCTGTAGGGTCAGTTAACAATACAAGTGCTTCATATGAATCATTCAAACCATCATTATCACTATCTGCACGTTGAGGATTAGTCGATGTGATTCCATCTACTTCTGCGGTGTAAGTTGCACAACCACCAGGTCCAACTCCAGTTACCGGGTCACAAGGAGATGTAGTCTCTGTAGGATTGCCTTCGGTACCAGGTCTAAAACAAGGTATTGAGCCACACATTGTATTCCATGTTGGATTGACATATTCAAGTAAATTGGTCAAGCCATCACCATCAGGGTCGCCATTTGGGCCATCAAAGTTTGAAGGAGATGTTGCATTCAAACCATTAGCTGCTTCCCAACCATCTGGCATTCCATCACCATCAGTATCCCAGCCATTTACATCTTCATCAATCAATCCATCGCCATCATCATCATCAGATGAACAATCTGCATCACCATCGCCATCAGGGTCTGCTGAATCTAACAAACCATCTTGGTCATCATCAAAACCATTAGCACAGATATTTCCAACTGGGTCTTCATCACAAAGGATAGTGTTGCCATTTCCGTCTGAACCTGCATCGCCACAAAGAGGGCGTAAGTATTGTAGGGAATCTTCCTCATTCCAATTATTTACTGGCACTGTTCCATTCCACCAAATACCATTATCCAACATGTTTGGTGTTGCTGGATTATCCCAACCTGATGGCATCAAGTAAGTATACTCTTGAAGATTTGACATTCCGTCGCCATCTGGGTCTCCAACTGCACCATCATCATTAGCACTTGAAAGAGGATCTAATCCATACTTCCATTCCCAACCATCTGGCAGCCCATCATTATCTGTATCTGGGTCGTTAGGAAATGAATTTATCAAGTACTCTAAACCATAAGTTAGTCCATCACCATCTTGATCGGTGTTAGATGCACTTGCATCGATAGCAAAGAAGTTGATTGAAGCTATTGTAGATAGCAACATAAGCGCAATAAGCGACAATGATTTGATAGCATCTTTGTGCTTAACAATCTGCAAATTCGCAGCCGGCTGTGAGACAATGTAACGCTTACGCATATTACCAACATGTTACGCCTGTTTTTATGCTTCATAAGGCAAATGGTACGATGTTCATACAATGTATCGAACTGAGACTGAAATTTATTTCAGATTTGATCTAATTCATCGAGCAATTCAATATCATCATCGTCATCAATAACAGGTTCTGGAACTTCCATTTGAACTACTTCCTCTTCGTCCAATTTCATCTGATCTTCAACAGAAACTTCAACAACACTTCCACTCGAATCATAACGGCCTCTACGGTATACTGCAAGGATGAATAATAGTACCAAACCAGCGCCAAGGGCCAAGGTTTGAGGCTCAGGGTCGTAGATTTCATTCATTAAACATCCAAGTCCAGTACATTCAGTCTTGAAATTAAACTTGGACAATTGAGTATAAGTTGAATTGTATGGAACTTCATCATCCATAGGAGTAACTCGTAGAACAAATTCAACATCTGTTCCATCCTTTAGGTTACTTGGTGCTGTAAGTTCAACAAAGAAATCTTTGCTAGTGTATGCTGGCAATGTTACAAGTAAGAAACCACCACCAACTTGTGAAGATGATGCTGCTATTTCGCCATCCCACCCAGTAGGCTCTTCTAACTCAATTACTACATCCAATGGCACGTTATTATCATTAGAGATTCTAAATTCGATACTCTTTGTTTCTTGAGAAGAAAATCTTGTGTATTCACTCTTCTGAGTAATTGGTAGACGGCCTGGTTGAACATCTTCCTCAACCTTAACAATAATTGGCAAATCGAAGTATCTAGCTTCATTTGAATCAACTCCTTCCTCTGAAACTCTTAGATATATGGTTTGGTTGCCCGCTTCTACATTCTCTGGCAATGTTATTCCAAGATTTATATCCTCATAGGATTCTGCTGCTAAATTAATGACGATAACCTCGTTTCCTTGATTATCAGTAATAGAATAGTCCCATGAACTATATCCCATATCAGCATCAATGTTGCGCGCTAAATCCTTTGGATTGACAATTCTCCAAGTGGTCTCGCCGGCAATATCGCTAGTATCTGAAACCCTTACAGTATAGCTTACATCCGAACCTGGCTCAACTGGCCCTACCGTTCCTAAAGTACCACCATCGCTATCGGAAATGACCTCTGCAAGTATTCCGAATGTTCTATGAACTGTAAAACTACTTTCAGTTTGTAACTCAGAATCTCCGGAACTAGTTATATCCAATGAAACCAATCCAATATCTTGTGCTTCTCTATCTGTTGGAGGATATACTTCCATCCTAATTGATAAAATATCATGTGATCCAATGTCAGGAGTTACCGAATTAATTCCTTCCTCAGTCAATTCCATTCCTGTATCATTATCAAAGAATTTGTATTGCCAAGAGGTAGGCATTTCATTCACTCTAATGAAAAATGAATCCGTATCAAAACCTGAATTGAAAATATCGATATAGAAATCTCCTATTTCGTCTGAGTCAACATAATGGGAAAGGGTTTCATCATAAAATTCAGGTCTTGTTGAATCTGAAATTTGGATTTGATGCTCTTCATCTTCGTATATCGAAACTCTAGGTGGTGCATAAACCCCTACCTCTTCGATATTGAGAATAATCTCTACTACCGCTACTTCGGTAATTGTTCCATCAATGTCGGCAAATGCTCTAGCTTCTACCTCGAGTTTTTCTGGGGTATTTGACAAATCTCCTTCAGGAACATCGATTTGTAGAATCGGTCTTGCTGAAGTGCCTCCACCCTGTAGTGAATAGCCCTGTGGTTTATCCCATATTGGGTCTGACCATGAGGATGGTAATGAACGAGCTAAATCAAAAACAACCTCTAAGTCTGAAGATGTTGAACCAGTGTGTTCTACTAGGAATTCAACGCTTGATGTTTGGCCTGGAGCAATCAAAACTGTATCCGGTTGATTGGACGGCAAAGACAGATAAATTCCATGTTCCATGAATTCTAATCCTTGATGCTCAAACAATACAGTATGGCCTTGAATATCTTTTATCTCAAGCGTGACATCATACTCTCCTGGCTCAATGCCTTGATCGAAAACATAGGTGAAATTACCAACAAGTCCGTTATTATCTAGAATTAAATCATCATCTTCAAATTCCTCATTGAAAATCGTTGTTGCGCCTTCATTTGAACTCATTATTAGGTTAACACTCTCGATGTCGTCTCTACCGAATGCGTCTTTCACTTGCAGAGTAAATTGCATTTCTCTAAACTCTTGACGATGGTTTGGATACCATTCCAAGACTTCATTATCTGTCCATCCAGAACCGGGCATGTGAACTTTTACTGCTGAATTAGCCAGAGCATTGGCTTTAACTTCTAGTTTAGAAAAACTATTGGTTGAATCAATATCGCCAAACTGTACTTCAACATCACAGTTCTCTCCACCACCTGTTATGCCACCACTTCCTTGACAGCCATCGATGGTTGCATCGATTTCAAGCCCTAACTTTTTACCATTTTCAACTAAGAAGCCGGCCTCCGGTATCTCGAAATTTATTACGTTAACAGCATAAGTGCAAGAGCCTCCACCTACACCACCAAAGCCACCGCCTTCAGTACAGGGGTCATCTAATTCAAGAACTACTTGTTCAACAGTAGAACTGCCTGATAACAACCTAAAGGTAACATCCGTAGTAGCGCCATCGTTACCAGTAAACTTCAGATATATGCTCAACTCAATGTAGTTGTTAGCACCCTCACCATAAAATCGAATGTCGCTAATCATTTCATTAGTGTAGAATTCGACTGTTGATAAGACACTGAGTTCCTCTGATGAGCCATCTGGTTCTGCAGTTGAAATTGAACCATCGCCACCTGATTCAGAAGTTGATGAATCAATAAACAAATCATATGACTCATTTGATGAACTTGACGAGAACACTTGTGAGTCGCCCAAAACGTCTTGCTGAATAGGAATACCCGAACTGATTAGAGGTGCTAATGAGGTGAGAATAAGTAGTACAATTGCAGATGAAATAATGCGGCCGCCAACGTTGTCATCATCGCGCTTCATACTGTTCACAGTGCCCGCTGGTAATAAGACGGTTAAACGGTTTTGGGTTGTTGTTTCAAATTTTTCTTGATTTATTCAAGATAAAATAGCGTATTGAGCAATATTCTAAGACACAAAAATGATTGCTAAAGTAGACCTCATACATCCTTTCTAATTGCAATAGTGATCACTCTTTATTCTCAATAATCCAATTGATAAGCGTATAATTTCCCTTGCCATCTGTGATTTTTTCCTGTCCGTCATCACCTGTTAAAGTCCAATTATCACCATAGGTGTGCTTTTTCCAATAGCACTTTCTACAGATCTTTTCATACTCAAATCCTCGAACAATTCTCAAACCTACTGCTTTGCGCATGATATCTTTTCCACATCTTGCACAATACCTACCTCTAACATGTTGCCATAAGCGCCCGATCAATTCCCAATTTGGATATTGTTTCCTGACCTCATCCCAAGATTTCATAAGACTTTTTTCTATCTGTCAATGGTTGATGAATGTTTACTATACCTACTCAATTATACTTTAATTGTAAAAGTGAAAGTGAAAATATGTTTGTTGAAAATAACAATATTTCATTTGCCTCGACAATAAGGGCCAAACATGCAGAGCATCAAAACCAACTCTCCCGTAACCGTGACGAAGCGTTTTGATATCTCTTCAAGCGAATTATGGGATTTGATTAGTACTCCTGGAAATCTAAATGATTGCCATCCATTTTGCCAAACTAATGAGGTATTGGAGTGGAGTGATGAAGTACATACAGATCGCCTTGTCTACCTTAATGGCCGAACCTATATTCGTCGGTTTCAAACATGGGAAAAAGGCAGAGGATACACACTACTAATTGGCGAGCAGGGTGGGCTCCAATCTTTTGTTGAGTGGTCTATTAAGTCCATATCTGAAAGTGAATCGCAATTGACTATTTCCGTTAAGCCTTTCCTGCTTGCCGGAATCCCGAAAATAGTATCATACATTCCGTACGTCTTTTGGGTAAAACCAAAACTACGTAGTTATCTCAAATCTGTTTTATCAGGGTTTGAATACTTTTCAAGAACTCACAAGGCAGTACCAAGGAATCACTTTGGACGACATTCTTGGTTCTCGTGATTGTTTCACGAATCGCAAAAATGGCCAATTAATAACAGAATATTGCTTATGCCAATATTATCTCATTAATTGTAGTCAAAAGCCCAACAATCAGAGCAAGCATCAACAATGCATTTGTGAAAAGGCTGCCTTCAGCTGGCTCTCCCATAAACGTCATTCCGTCTTCCATACCTTCATCTTTCAGCCTGTAATAACTGATCAGAACTAGTAACATTACTGCAGGTGCTGTCAAAATATCCATCTGGTTTGCGTCGCTTGTAGTGCGGGCAACTCCGGCAACAAGTCCAATGAAGCTTGTCACAGTCACTGCGACAAAAGCCATAGCAGAAGGATGCATTACCACCCACTTTCCAGAGGCTCCATCAACCAGTACCAAAGCAGACCAAAGTGTGTACATCAGTATCAGTGAGCCAGTTACAGCAACTGTAGTAGGTAATGGAGCGCCCATTCCAATAGAATCGTCCAATAACGCGACCCAAGCTTCGTCTGCTGGGAAGCCTTCAGCAATCACAGTATCTGGAGTAAAGATCATTCGTAGCGAGTAGTAAAGTCCCGCCAAAACAAGCAGAATAAGAGCCACCATTGAAATTTTATCTTTGACTTTCAAACCCAGTTTGAAATCTGATAATCCATCATTAACCCCTTCATCTCGGAGTGACAAATATGCTCCAATGTATACAAGCGTAACCAGAATTGAGACATATTTTGGCGTCTCACTGGCAGCACTATCTGCATTCCAGTTCATCCAAATACAAACAGTCATGGCAACCATACCGATTATTACAGGGAGCATAATCCTCCACTTGCCTTTTGCACCTTCAAACATAATGAGCATTGTTGAGATGAATATTCCAAAAAATAGTACGCCGTTGAATCCGGTTTCGACCCCTCCATGGCCGTATGCTGGGTCTCCGGTCTCGCCAGCAAGACCATTGCTGATTAACCCAAATCCAGTATCTCCTCCGGTAACATATTCTATACCAAAGAACATGAAACTTAATGAGTATAAGAATAGTAGGAATGCTGAGATTCCGAGGCATATTTTGGCAGGCATTGATTCAATTTTAAACATCTTTATCAAAGGAACGTATTTCAAGTCACTCTTTAATAGTAATCCTAAAAATTGTAGCAAAATTACTATTTATGAATCTCAAAAGAATTTGCGTGCGTAAACTGCAAAACAAATTAATACAGTTTAGTTAGTGTAAGAGATGTGAGTAATGAAGTTACTGAAAATTTGGAAACAAAAACCCCCAAAGATTTGAATTTTTGGAAGGGTTTGATTATTCCAGCATTCTTTCCTTTTGTATTCTTGATTTGCGTAATTTTGACTATTGATATGCAAATAGTAGATTATCCATTATTAAATCGGTTTTTTGGCGGTGATGATTTGTTAATATTCTCTTTATTTGGCTTGTTATGCACTCTTATCGCGTGGCCAATAATCGGATTTAATATGCCACCACCTTACCATGAGGGTGGAAAAGTTTCTGCAAAGATTGCTTTGACTGGCGGAGTTTTGCTTTTGGTATGGGTCTTGGTATTGTTTTCATATATCGGTGCATCCTGAATTAGATTAACGCCTCAAACCCGAGGTTAATTTCCATGTTGTATTACACAGTGTCAAGAATATTTGATAATGTTATTTATACTGAACTTGCATAATTCAGTTCCGTGAGTTCCGTCATTAGCACTAAAATAGAGTTCATTATTTAGGACTG
>JAKUNX010000189.1 GCA_022451835.1 Candidatus Poseidoniaceae archaeon | reverse complement strand
ATTCAAAATCTCGAATCCAATCAGCAACATGCGGATAGGCAGCCATGACGCCATTAAGGTCGCCCTTTGCAAATCTTGATTCTTCTGCCATGATAACTCCCCTCAACTAACTGCAGTAATATCTACAATGAAGCCCATACTCGGCTCAACACGCCATCCAACACTTGTTTGCACTGGACCTGCTGCTCTTAGGAATCTAGTTACAACAATATTTCTTTTCAAATCACCACCGATTAATGTGGTGGAAAGATCTAGTACTACCTCTGAAGAAGCCCGCATATTGTGCAACAATTTGTGATCCATTTCATCGGGGTCAACACATAACATTACTGAGCGCCCTTCAGCAGTAATTTTTCTCAGTCTCTGCATTAAATCAAAGCGCTGTTTATCATCAAGGTTGTCAGGCATCAAGGCACTTGCTGAATCAAGTATAATGACATCAGCCTCGCCAACAGCTTCGCTGTTCAATACCTCTTCAAGACCAACTTCTGCTCTGGCTTCTGCAACTGTACCGAACCGCGAAAAAATCATCAATTGACCCTCGCGCAATGCATCTGTAATACCGTAACCAATTGATTCCATCTGTTCTATCCACCCTCGAGTGGTTAATTCTGTTGTTACAACTAAAACTTTCACGCCGTTGTCAAGCATTCCGTGAACCAATCTTTGAGAAATTAGTGACTTTCCTGCACCGACTACACCTTGTAATACGTATAGTGAGCGATTAGGCAATCTTAGCCCCATCGTATCGGCCAGCGAATCTGTTTCTACATCAAAGGCAAAACCATCCTCCACCGGCTTGTGCGGGAAATTCAATGGGTCATCATAATTCATTTAGTCTCACCACCGTAGATTCTACATCTTCTCCTTGATATCCGCCAACAGATACTGATTGAACAAGTACCGTAAGATAGATGTCTGTATTATCAGCAAAACCCCATGCTCCAGAAATTACAACCTCGAGTAAATTTGTATTACTCCATGCTCCTCCAGTAGGAAGGACTGTTGTGACAACATTTGCATCTGCAATTACAGAACCGTTCAATTGAACGAATAATGAATCTTCATCGAGGACATATTCTCCAGTATTCTGTAAATAAAAGGTGATAGTCTCTGTTGGGTTGATAGGATCATTATCATACGCTACATTAGCCAAATCGCCAGCAAATTCGAATGAAGTTTTAGCATCTGCTTCGTTTTCTCGACGTTCAACCTCCATTGCTGAAGTTATGTCTCCATATTGACTAATTAGTACTGCTGAAACAGCACCTGACACTAATAGAGCGGTTGCCAAGAAAATGAATGTAGATGCTCCTCCGTCTGCCATAATAATACCTCATACAAGTGCTCTTGCGGTGTTAAATCCATTACAAGAAAGCGCTGCTATTTCAAATACATTATTTGCATGCCCGCGCCATACAACTTCAACTGTGTCGCCAGGAAAAATAGTCTGGGAATCTGTTATAGGTGCTAAATTCGCCAAATTTCGAGCATTTTCTCCATCAAGAAACAACCATACTTCGTTAACTGGGACAATTACTGAACCAGTATTAGTGATACTTACATCAACAACTGTAGTTCTTGCAACAACCGAAAATGCCCCGTTTGCGCCACCAGCTTGCGGTCCGTCAATAACAATAGTTGGGTCGGACGAGTAATCTCCAAGGTTGGTGATTGACCATGAGATTATTGCTCCGCCTTTATTGACTGTAAAGGTTCCAGAACATCCAGACCCACCGCCGC
>JAKUNX010000188.1 GCA_022451835.1 Candidatus Poseidoniaceae archaeon | reverse complement strand
AAAAGAGTACAAATCTTTCAACACATTATTCCTTTACATGATAGCATACTTCCTATTCATAGATGGAATTAATTCAGTCACTGCGCTATCGGGTGTGTTTGGAACATCGGTTTTGGGACTTACGATTTTTGACCTAATATTGACAATTATGATAATACAATTCGTTGCTGCACCTGCAGCCATAGGTTTCACAAAACTTGCTTCAAAATGGGGAACAAAGAAGGCTTTGCAATTCTCACTAGTTTGCTGGTGTTTTGTAATAATTGGTGCGCTTTCATTCGCCCCGCTTGTTCCAGATTCTCACAATGAATTCGACATACAAGCAACCTGGGATGAAGACGACAAATTTTACAAAATAAGTGTTGACAATGCTCCGGAAATAGCCCAAGATCCTTCTGATGAGGAGCAAACTTGGGCGAAAGAACACCTTGCTATTTTGCCACTTCAAGTCAACGAATATATCAAGTCTGGAACTACGTATGAGTGGGCAGATGATGCAAAAATAATCAATGCTAACTCTACTATGAATTCTACAGAAGCCGAGTTAAACCTCACTGCATTGCAGTCTTTGTTAGATTCAATTTCAGATACCAGATTTTCAATGAGTATTAGCGGAGGAGATCTTGATGGCAAGCAGAACATTGGAGAAGGTCACCCAACAACTCTCGGGGACGGATACATTGACTTCATACCAAAAACCGTTAGAGAATGGGTATGGGCTCCACTAGGGCTCTCTGTTACCATACAGTTCCTTACTTTGGGAGCGATGGCAGGGGCACTGCTTGGTGGTAGTCAAGGGTTGTCGAGATCTCTATTTGGACAAATGGTTCCAGAAACAAGATCGGCTGAATTCTTTGGATTCTTCGGTTTCTTTGGAAAAGTTGCTGCACTCCTTGGCCCACTCATCTATGGATTGATGACTGTGATGTTTGATTCCAGAGTAGGAATTTTTTCAATCAGTTTGTTAATTGTGGCTGGAGCTATTATCCTTAGAAAAGTCGATGTCGAGGACGGTATCGCTGTCGCTAAAGCCGAAGATGAAAGAAACCGTGCAGCCTCTGAATCGTGAAAATGCTCATAGCCAGAGGCTAAGGGGGGTGTATTAATGAGTCCCTACTGGGTTATGATGGGAATTATCCTAATTCTCACTCCAATAATCTGTTGGTTGTTTACAATTGGTCGTGAGCATACCAGGACTCCCCTTGGGAAGGCACTAGATGTAATTCATGAGAAAAGATACTATCTTCATGCTCTTGGCTACTTATTCATCATCAAGTGGAAATCTACTACCGATGATTTGAATGAGCCGATTAAGGATAGAGCTGGAAATTGGACAGATTGGATTTATGCACTCGAAGGTGAAGCAACGTTATGGGTGCAGCAGACTTTTGAGAATGCAATATTAACTGAATTTTTGAATTTCCATTATCTCTTCATTTACTTATTCTTGATTTACATTACAACGGTATATTTCGCTTATGTCGGCGAGAGAGATATGACGGACAAAGTTACACTGAATTATTTACTAATTTACGCACTAGCTGTGCCCTATTACCTATTTTTCAATGTTGAAGTAACATCATCTTGGATACCTGGCATGAAAGCATTACTGTACCATGACGGGTGGTATACTGTCTTCTATGCAACCCATGACCCATTGGACAATGCAGTACCATCCCTACACGTGGCTATACCTTTCGGAATAATACTTCTAAACTGGCTTCTTTGCAAAGAAAAGGGATTCAAGACAGAAGTATGG
>JAKUNX010000187.1 GCA_022451835.1 Candidatus Poseidoniaceae archaeon | reverse complement strand
AATCTTGATTGATAATCAGATTTCTAACAACGCCTCTGGCTCTCTCCGGTGCAAGAAATAGGACTACAATTTCTGGAGCGATTCCCTTGTCCAGGCCGGGCCTAATTGGAAATCCATTGATTGTTGAGCCTGCATCTCTAGGGTGGATTGGAGCAATTGCCCAGCCTCTGGCGCTCAATTCATGAACTGCTTTGTGAGCTGGTTTTTCGGGGTTTAACCCTGCCCCAAAAATGTGAATCACTTTCGCAGAGCGTACAACGCTGTGTAGGCTGTCTCCATCAACTAGTTGCACGATTGGTGCTTAGAGGACCACCTTATCAACGCTTGTTAGCAACTTTGAGTAGCGAGTACCTTAAGCGTGAGCTTCAGTATTTCGGCCTAGTTTTGCAACAGCCAAAATCAATCCAACAATTCCAACTGGGATTAGAATTATGAATGCTAATTCTTCGAAGACATCGAAAGTAAAAATGAAGAAATTAACCACGGAAACAATCACGAGCAACAAGCTGGTAAGGTATCGTGAAACTCCATGTTTTTCCTTTCTAATGAATGGGTTTCCTTTAGCAAATATAATCGCTAGAACAAGATAAAACGCAACAGCGAAAATATGGCCATCATCGAATAATGTGTAAGAATATGTTATTGGTAGCCAAGCAAAAAGAATCAAAGAAGCCGTAAGTCCAGGTAGAGAGTTATCATAGAATCTACTGACGCTTTTGGAACCATACTTTGCGTGCAATAATTCGCTAGAAATAAGCCAAATTACTATGGTTACAAAACATATGTTTAGCAGGACACTATCGAAGTTATCTCCAGTACTCCACAAATCTACGAAAGTGAAAATTGTATTCCAACCAAAACCTGCGGTTATTGCAGCCATCAAAACCCTTTGATTCAATACCGATCTTTGCGCAGAGTCATTTATCCAACCGTATATCAATTCAACAATCACAACTCCTGTAATTACAAAACTAGCAAAAGCCATTTCGTCTGTACTATTGACCATTAGTGATGCAATAAATACGTACACCAAAAGGACAGGGGAAATCATAATCGATACTATTGCATCTAGCTTCCTTGCCATGTAAGATGTAACTACAAACGAAATTAGCATGGGGAGCCAAAGAAACATGCCTTCAATCTCGAATTGGTCGATCATGAAGATACAACACAACAAGGAAGAAACCCCGAAAGTAATTACTGTAGATTCATCAATGAGAAATTGCGCACGGTTTCTTTCATCTACTGATGAATTCATTATCTGTGTGAAATAAATTCCTGAAACTACCGCAAGTATTCCAAAAATCAACATTCCTAGGCCGGTGAATTCCTCAGACCCGTCGGTTATTTCAGAAAGCATCAACACTATTCCTATTACTACCATGAAAATAGCCAATGCCGCTCCAATATCATTAGAGAATTTGAAAAAAGCATTTTTCCAATTGTGTTTTTCTTCTTCATTCAAGACAGTTGAATGAGGTACTACAGGCGTAGTAAAAACAGATTTTGTTTGTGCCATTATATTGACTTCATATTCATGGATTTGATTGTATACAGATACAGGCATCCTGCCCGAGTCTACATGTGTTCTCAATCTAGTAAGGAATTCTATCCCTTGCATGGATTCATTAAGTTGATTGAATTAATAAAACCTCATCCGGTTTAGCATGTTTAGTAACAAAACGGTAATTTCTATTCTGACTGAATTTGCCTGATTCTTTCGATAGCGAGAGCACTAACTGCCACTTGTAGATTGTAGGATGGAATGAAGCCGG
>JAKUNX010000186.1 GCA_022451835.1 Candidatus Poseidoniaceae archaeon | reverse complement strand
AAACTTTACCAGTACCAGGAAGTCCTTCTTCGTTTATTGACCATATCACCTTAGATTCTGAATAAGTTAGGGGCTTAATCTCGATTTGCAATATCTCACCACTCAAGCATAAATCAACCAATAATACCTGCAATCATCGTCATTATTGCGGTTCTCAAAGGAATAAGAGGCCTCCAACCATCGCCAGTAATTTCCAATAGCGCATTGTGCAAAGGCTGTAAATCGGGTCTAGTGCTAGCTTCCGCTTGTATGGGTTTAGCCTCCATACCTGCAATCTCATGTCCAAATAATGTCTGAGCTGTAAACTCGCCACTTTGACCTTGATTGGTTCTATCCCACAGCATTTCGAATTCTGCTTGTGTGTCTTCACATAGCCATTCCCTGCGACCACACATGTTCAAACCTGAATATTGGCTGCCAGTGTTAGCCAAATGGGCAATAGCATTCGCAGCATCGATAACGCTAAGCCAATACCTAGGCTTACCAATGTACTCTTTTCCTTTTGACCAGGTTTTGAATTCATCAGGCATCCATCTATCATTTCGTGTAGGAATCAAATCGTGAACAATCAGATTTTCTCCGATGACTAGATCTGCCGTGCTTCCATCAAAAGATATCGAATATCCTTCTCCCTGTGACAGAAGCTTTGCTTGAGAATATTTCAGAAGCGTCTCGTTCCTGACCCTATGGGAATCTTCAGTTGCAACAACATCAATGTCCATAGATAGCAATTTGTCAACCACTGCTTCACCGAGTGAACAGGTTGCACCCCTAACAATGATTGCCATCAATTCGTGTCTAATAGTATCTTGTTGATGAGTTTATTTGTTAACGTAAATTCTAATTTATTTTTGTAATTTTCAATTGAAAAATAACACTAAGTTTTGATTTCTGCGTAACATTATGCGACATCAATTAGATTCGCGTTTTGCAAGACCTTTTGAAAATTGAATCGCGAACTGTTATTCAATTGAAGAAGAAGGAATTATGCGACAAATCCAATTGGAAAAGGATTCTTTGAAGGGGGCAAGTATAATAGTCGCCACTGTCGAGGATAGATTGGTCAAGTGCCCGAAGACCAAGGAGATGGGAAAAATGCCGAACAACGATTATGACATCCAGGAGTTACTCCAAAGGGATGTATATGTGAACGATACAAAGGTGGGCGTCATCGTAGGAGAGAGACACCACCCGAACGAAGCAAGAGTGCGCTCAATGCGCATAATGGTAGAACCAGGAGTCGCTGATGAATTCATGCGAAAGCCTGCCGAACTCGCGCCATTACACAAGGAACTAATACACAGTATCAGAAATGACGGGTCTGTAAAACTCTCAAAATCAATGAGAGAACTTCAGCGACGCTGGAGAAACACTGTCCGTATTGATGAGAAATTGTATGCGCCTGATGAAATGATGGACAGAGCTGTCCTAGACAACCAAGGTATGGAAATTGGAGTAATTACCGATCTTGTCAAAATCAAGAGAACATACCGTGCTGTAGTAGTAAAGACTCGAATTGGAGTCCAGATGCAATATGGCATTGACAATACTATCAATATTCCAATTACTGCGCTCGCACGTACACGCGAGCGCTTGGACGAAGTTGTTCTTTCCAGAACATTCGATAAACTGCTAGGTCTGCCTTCTTACATACAGGCAAACGACCCTGACGCAGAAATAGAAGAGTAAGCATACCGTCGTCTTTATGATGGGATGGTCGGTCGGCGACCTGCCTTTGCGCGGGTAGCTTAGTCGGCTGGAGCACCCGGCTGATATCCGGGAGGTCGCAGGTTCAAGTCCTGCCTCGCGCACCATTAATCCATTACAGTCGGTGACTTTGT
>JAKUNX010000185.1 GCA_022451835.1 Candidatus Poseidoniaceae archaeon | reverse complement strand
CTTGCGCGGTCGAATTTTTGTACCTCTTGAGACAACGCTTATGGACGGTTGTCTAGTGGCTTGATCAAGAGAGTGAAAACTCTCTAAGTTGGTGGCATCGTTGGTTGGCGCAGAAACAGTAACAGGCACCTATCTTTCTATGGCTTGGATGACACTCATTGGAATAGGTATGCCGCTCGGTGCTTTCATCACGCAGTACTTCGTTATGCCCAAAACAGACCCCTCTAGGCCACACATGACAAAATCATGGCTGATGGAGGGCCATGAGAGGGCCCACAGCCTATATCCAAGGCGTTTATCAACTTACGAATGTGGTTCTGAACCTGTTGGCGAAGCAATGATTCAATTCCATTTCCAATATTACTGGTATGCTATTATTTTCCTTGTATTTGATGTAGCATTCATGTTCATGGCACTAGGAGGTTTACTAGCTGTAGATGCAACCAACAGCACGAATTCTAATGCTATTGATTTAGTAGGAACTGAGATGTTGATCTTACTTGCATTTTTCACCACGATGACTCTAGGAGTCTGGCACGTTTTCAGAAAAAGAGGCCGTATTTACATTTGAGGTGCTAATATGAGTGATACTGGAGAGAATTACACCACATTCAACAGCAGAGCATTAGTCGAGGTAGTCGGCGATGTAACAGATGAAGCGCTTAAGGCAACCAAGATAAAACAACTTCTCAGTGTTCTTGCAGGGCGCTTCTTTAATTGGGCGGGAAGGAAATCACTTTTCACACTCCACCTTGGAATAAAATGCTGCGCTATCGAAATGGCAGCATCAGCAACGCCTAGGTTCGACGGTGACAGATTCGGAGTTTTGTTTCGCTCAAGCCCGCGCCAATCAGACGTTTTGCTGGAAAACGGGCCAATTTCCAAGAAATTCGCCGATCCAATAGTCAGGCTTTGGGAACAAATGCCTGAGCCTAAGTATTGCATCGCAATGGGAGAGTGTGCCATATCTGGAGGACCATATTATCAGTCTTACAACATCCTGGAAGGAGTAGACACCGTTATCCCAGTTGACGTGTATATTCCTGGTTGCCCACCTCGTCCAGAAGCATTGATTGATGGTTTTGGAAAACTTCGTGAAAAAATCATTCGGATCGGTGGTGCACCATCAACCGGTAGAGATGGCGACAAGCCAATCATCGTAGGAGATGAGTGATATGGGTACTACGATTACAAAAGAGCAGAACGGTGAGGCTGCAAAAGCAGCAGTAGAAAATGTATCACAAAGGTTTGCAGATGCTGGAGTTACTAGCGAAGTAGTAGCACATTCTTCCGGTAAGAAGTATGAATTTGTTCGAATTCGTTGTGCACCCGATCAATGGCGAGCAATAGCAAAACATCTCAAGCACGAAATGGGTGTTAACCACTGCGCAATGGTCTCAGGAACTCATTATCCAGATGGCTCAGCAGATAGAGGCTGGGAGGTTGCTTACCACTTGCATCGATGGCCAATACAGAATGTAGCAGCACACACAATGACTGTCCATGTTGGAGAGAAACTTACCGGAATGGACATACCAATGGAATTTGAGATATTTGTTGACCTACCTGCTGGAGATTCCCCCTCAGTCCCCTCGGTACAAGATGTGTGGGAAGGAGCAGATTGGAATGAAAAAGAAACCTGGGATCTCTTAGGTATCGATTTTGAAGGACATGTCAACATGCATCGTGTACTAAACCCCCATGATTCTCCTGTAGGATTTCATCCTCTACAAAGACAACACAAAATCCGCTATCACGATTTCAATGAGATGTACGATGACCCGCAGGGATTCGGGCGTAAACCGGTTGATGAGGGCCGTGTAAAGTGAGGTGCTCCGATGGCA
>JAKUNX010000184.1 GCA_022451835.1 Candidatus Poseidoniaceae archaeon | reverse complement strand
CCTACAGCATCAGAAATTGTTCCATCTACGTTAACGAATACTGCATTATTTGCTTTCAAATCCTCCAGGTGGTCAAAATACTCGTGAATCTCTGCCGGTGCTTCCTCAGCTTCCTCTTCAAGCCAAGCATCCTTGTCTTCAGATGGAGCATCTTCTGGTAATTTTGCTAAGAATTTCGACGCTTCTAATTTTTGAGATAAGCACTTTGTTGCTGTTTTCTGAGGAAGTAGTTCCCATTCTTGACCGACTGGTGCTTGAGCAACGAAATCTATTTTCATAATTTCATTTAATTGACGGAAGAGCATTTCGCCTCCCCTGTCTCCGTCGATCGCCAGAATTACATTTTCCTTAGTTGCGGCTAAATCAATCAATTCTTGCTTGATATTTCCAGCGCCATCACAGGATATTGCATTCTTTATACCGAAATTTAGCAAATTTCTTACATCGTTTCTTCCTTCAACAAGAATAAGTGATTCGCTCGATTCTATGTTTGGTCCGCAGGTTAAGCCATGATAATTCTTGGCAGTTCCGACTGTTAGAACACTTCTAACTTCTTCAATAACAGTCTTGGTTGCTGCATCACCAGAATTTACCATTTCGAGTAGTAGGTCCTTTGCTCTATCAATAACTGCGTTTACCTTAGTTGAGCGGACATCTTGTATTTCAGTAACAACAATCTTAGCTGCACACGGCCCGATTCTATCGATTGTTTCTAGGCTAGATGCAATAATTGCAGTTTCTACATTATCCATACTACTTGGAATGAGAATCTCGCCATTTACCTTGCCGCCACTGCTTTTTACTTCGACGTCTACATGACCAATTCTTGCTGTTCTCTGTAATTTTCTCAATTCTAATTCATCACCAAGCAAACCTTCAGTTTGCCCCATGATTGCGCCAATAATGTCCTTCCTTTGGACAGCTCCGTTGACCTTTAGGTCAGCTTTGATGAGGTATTTCATGGCCTTGGCATTCTTGTTGCCACCGCCTTTACCTCCAGTGTTTCTTCTTCCCATTGAAATCCTTCCTATTCTAGTCTGATTACACTTTTCTGGTCCTTAGCCTGTCGGCATATTTCCAGAATGGCTCATCGTGCCAAAAGAGGCAACTGGAGCCGTGAATCGGATTTGAACAAACCTTCCGACAAACCATCCCTTATTGAACCCTATCTTTGAATTGACCAGAAAAATTCGTTTTTCATATCTATCAATGAGATTCAAGTGCAAGTAGTTCGTCGCTAACATGTGAGCGGAGAAAACGTTGGGGCACTTTCTGTGTTCAGAACTACCACCGAAGTAATGCTTCGAGACGGGGTTCTAACGCGTGAAGAAAAACGCCTCATAATCAAACTAGCAAACTCACTTGGATTAACAAAAGAGGAGCCTGCAGAGGTTTATTCAGCCATTAAAGAAGGAAGAGAAACCGAAACGGGTAGAGAAGTAACTCCAAACGAACAAGAGTTAGTATACACTAGTGTATTCGAGGTTGCAATCGTAAACGCTTCTCTCTCAAAGGATGAATTCGCAGTATTAGCCCACCTCAGAGACCAATTCAATATTGATGATGAGAAGCATACCAGAATTGAAGCAAATCTAAGAGATATGATTCGTCAACGCACAGAAGACGAAAATGTTGTAGACAAATTATTGGGTACTCTGAAGGATAGTGTTTCTCTGGTAGGAAGTCTGTTCGACAGTGTTAGGACCAAGAGTGTTTGAGGTGATCTCATGGTCGATGACCTTGATTCATTATTTGATGAGGGTTTGCCCAAAGGCAAGAAGGCTATCAAATTCCTAAAACGCGCATATGATTGTGGTGCACAAGGTCTGGTTAATAGATCAATTACAGATAAAATGGTACAAAATAGTGGGCTCGCGTTTCA
>JAKUNX010000183.1 GCA_022451835.1 Candidatus Poseidoniaceae archaeon | reverse complement strand
TGTAATACGCCTGGAGGAATGGCAAAGGTAATCGAAATTTTATCACAGAACCCGCCTAATGGATGGGTTGCAGATACTTGGCAATCACATAAAGTTGGTAATCAAATTACCAAATTTTTCTACCACAAAAAAATGCTAAGAAACTTCGCTAAAATCGCAACTAGTAAACAAAAGCCAACGCTTGTCCATATCCATACTGCTGCCGATTGGTCTTGGAAGCGTAAATCGAAATATGTCGAATTATGTAGGAAGGCTGCAATACCTTGTGTAGTGCATATTCACAGCGGGAAATTCGGCAAATGGCTTGACAATAAAGCTTCTAGAAACAGTATCAATTTTAGAAATACCACTAATTTTGAAGGTTGCAAAGTTGTAGTTCTTACTGATGGATGGCAAAAAAATTTGTCACGTATAATTGGAGACTGTTTAGTGGTAAATAATCCAATAGATCCAAAATTAGTTTACAAGCAAGAAAATAGAAAACAAAAGCAACTTCTAATGTTAGGGAGATATGACAAAGTCAAAGGTCATGATTTTGCTCTAAATCTCCTGGAAAAACTAAGAAATGAATATGACAGTAAAATTACTTTGGTGATGACTGGAACAGATAAATTGAATGCTCAAGGCTTAGAATGTCATGAATGGGTATCAGAAGAAGAAAAATCTGTATTTTTACAACAATCAAGTCTACTAATTATGCCTTCTAAATTTGAAGGGCAACCATTAGTGATGCTGGAAGCTTTGCATTGCGGGCTACCTTGTTTAGTTAGTGACAAGATCATTGATTTGCCAAGCACGGTATTATCTGCAAATTATGGCGATATTGATAATTGGTTTAATCAAGTTGTTAATATTCTTGAGAACCCTGTAAATAAAGATGAGATTCATAACTCCGTTAGTCATTTGAATATCGATTCAATCAACAAGAATTGGCTTGAAATTTACGACTCACTAATTGAATGAATAAGTTGGATTAATGATTTCACTGGTATATCCCAACTAAGATTCTCCTCAGCAAATTTCCTCGAGGATTTTGATAAATCACTTATGGACATAGTATCCAATTCAGATAACCATTTGACTCCTTCTTCATGGAAATCATATTGTGGAACTAACTTCATCCAAGAGTAATCGCTTTGATCAAACCTATGCCCGTTATGATCTATTCCAAATATCAATAACCCGCTTGCACAATATTCACTTCGCTTCAATGGACTTGAAATCGCCCATACATCAATCTCTGGCATCGGCAATACTCCAATGGTTGATTCTCGTAAATGTTGAGCAACTTCTACCGAAGACATTGGTGGATAGACAGATATTGAATCAATATCTTTGGCAATCTGCTGTAATTCATCATAGCAATCTCCATCGCCAATAATTTTTAGAGAAATATCTAAGCCAGCAGAAATGCTTTTTCTAACCAGCATAGGTAGTGCTAAAACTCCACGATGTTTGTCTAATCGACCATGATAGATTAGTTTCAAACCGTCATTAGATGGCATAGGTGAAAAAACTTCCAAATCTACTCCGGCTGGTAATTGGCAAAATTTGTTAGACGAAATATTGATTTTTCTTGCAACATATTGTTGATGATTTGATGAAACCACAGTGCCCTTAGCATTTTGCGAATTGGCAACTAATTTCCACGCACGTCGCCAAACAGGCCACTGTAGTTTTGCTAAAATTCCAGTATCAGCAGGTGGACTACGATCTAATAGAATCCATGGAATATTTGCTTTACTTAGCGCAGAACGTAATTTGGCTATCAAGCGCCAATCTACTATTGCAACCACAGGGTGAATAATTTCCTGTTTAATCAACCATTTTGCCATATTTTTGCCAAGAGAGGAGGACTTAAAACCAGGAAAATTACTAGAATCAAT
>JAKUNX010000182.1 GCA_022451835.1 Candidatus Poseidoniaceae archaeon | reverse complement strand
TTAATTATGAAATCTTTTGCTTCGGAAAAATCACTGGTTACAACTACTCCTTTACCACCGGCTAAAACATCTCTTTTGATTACCCATGGATTAGCAGAATACTTGGTAAGTGCTGATTCAATATCAGAATCAGAATCGAGTATCTGAAAGCCAGCGGTGGGCACACCGACTAGTTGCATGACCTGCTTAGCATGTAACTTAGAGCCTTCCAAGTTTGCTAATAACCCAATTGGCCCGAAACATGGTATTTTTTCTTCAGCTAATACATCCGCTAATGAGTTGCAAAGAGGTGCTTCAGGACCGACTACAACCAAATCAATGGAATTATCTTGACAAAATTGAACAATTGTTGAATTATCATTATTCATTAAGTCGACATTCTTAGCCAACATCGAAGTTCCTGCATTACCTGGGCTGCAATATATTTCCGACACTTGTGCCGAGTTGTGCAACCCTAAACATAGTGCATGCTCTCTGCCGCCACCCCCGATAACCAAAACTTTGCTGTCGCCCATGACATAGTGTCGAAGCAAACGATTGATAATCTATTTTACCAAAATGAACCATCAATTCCGTCAAATGTTAAAGGCTTTCAATTAAACGCCACCTCATGCAAACAGTCAACGATGTAGCGCTTGACTTGGGAATTTTATCATTAAGCATCATGACTCTATGGCTATATCTTCCAGGATTTCTAGCAAATACATTTGCAATGATGTGGGGTAAGTGGTTACCGAAAACTGGTTATGGCCCATGGCCAATTGACGGAGGTAGGGACTGGAAAGATGGAAATCGGATTCTTGGTGATGGAAAAACTTGGAATGGACTTATTGGAGGCTCAATTACATCTGGAGTATTGTGTGTAATAATAGTTGCATCAATGGGTGATGTCCCGACTTCTGAAACTGTTGAAGCGGGTATCTTTGCTCATCCCTTAACTGGATATGAAGGGACATGGTTTGATTTTGGTTCAGACTATTTATCGGCATTTGTGCTAGGAACTTTCCTTGGATTTGCTTGTTTAGTTGGCGATAGTACGGGATCATTCTTCAAGCGAAGAAGAGGTCTCAAAAGAGAAGGTGAGATTTCATCTAAAGCACCTCTTCTAGACACATTACCATTCGCCATCATGGTATTCTTGTGGGGCCAACTATTCTTAGGTGATTCACTGTTATCACAAACCGAGCTTATTGTTCCAATGATAATTATGATAATAATCACACCAATTCTTCACCGATCATTTAACCTCATTGGATACTATATTGGTTGGAAAGATGTGCCTTACTAATTACTATAATTGTAAGTAAATTCGGCAAAGGTTTCTTGAATGGCTTGCTTGAGTCTAAACTATGCGTGTGAATACCACATTAGTGACATTGATGATGATTACAACTGTTCTTTTGAGTCCTGCTGCCTTAGCCGAGGCACAAAATGATGGCTCAACTCAAACAATTACTAACTCTGAAACATGGTCGAGTGATGCTTCTTTAGACGGTGATGTAATCGTATCAGATGGTGGAGTATTAACAATTGATGGAATAATCAGTGTTGAAACTGGCAGCACTATTACAATACAAGAGGGTGGCAATCTTATACTGAATAGTGAACTAAATTCTGCTGATTTAACAAATGAACTTTTCATGGAAGTTTACAATGGAACAACAATTCGACCTTACTTCAACGGACTTACTGATTCTGGAACCATGAGAATCAATATGGCGAGTGAATACTTTAGTTCAATGGAAGTAAATTTATCAGTAGGAGGAACAAACATTACCTGGACTGGTGAAGATTATATTGACTACAGCGTTGAATTCCAAGACGCTGCAATCGATGTTAATTTCAGCGGTTTTTGGCTTTTCCCAGTATGGATTGATTCTGTTCAAGCTTTTGACAGCAATGG
>JAKUNX010000181.1 GCA_022451835.1 Candidatus Poseidoniaceae archaeon | reverse complement strand
GTTGTGAGGTGTCTTCAGCTACAGCGTAAAGTTCGTGATATCCTGGCGTTGTTGAAACTCCGTACCAAGTTCTTTGGATACTGATACTTCCGCCACTGGCAGTAATCACATCGTCGTCACCTGAGCTATATTCAGTAATTTTCTTACCACCTGCATCGGGATCTCCATCGTATAATTTTACTCTCCAGTCTACTGCATCTACGCCACCATAATTTCGTACTGTAACATCAATTTCAATATCTTCGTCTTCATCAGGGTTCTCAGGTGAATAGGTTATGTCAATTCCTTCAATGGCTAAATCAGGTTTATCAGTTTGGCCCTCTGTAGTGAACAACCATAGGTAAACTTCACTTCCAATTAGCATTTCTTTTGGACCTTCATCGTCTAAATTTCCGATTGCAATTCCACCATAATGTCCTGCTTTTCCAGACAAAGCACTTGTTTTAGATTCAAAATCTTCGGTTTCACCATCGTAAAGGAAGACTTCTCCTCCAGATGTACCGTAAACGAGTTCTACAAATCCATCACTATCAAAATCATCGATAGCGACACCCCAAACTGAGCTGGTATCTACAGTTCTAGTATATTCTAGAGAGTGTGAGCTTCCATCATATACAGAAACTGTAGGCTTAGAATCTCCGAAGTTACCTGTACCTACAGCAATCTCAGTTTCACCATCATTGTCAACATCCCCAACAGCTACTCCATATGCTCTGTATCTTTCAGAGTCAATTGTGGAACCATCTGTGATATATGTTCCACCGCTTCTTTTGTAAACGATAACTTCTCCTGGAACTCCATTATTATTTCTGCTATCTCCTCCAGTTCCTACTACCAAGTAATCATTAGTTCCGCCCAAGTCTCCACTTGCTATCCCACCAACAATTTCTCCTAAGTCGCTAGAGGTCCATTCAGAATTGTAAGAAGAACCGCTATATCCATAAACTCTAACATTTCCGTGTAAATCAGAAGTCCCAGCTTGGGCATCAATTACTTCCAAATAACCTGTAGCCACTCCAATTTCAGGGTATGTACTTCCGTCTAATTCAGCAATTGTGACACCTAAAGCAGCGTCAATGTTGGGACTTTGGTAAGCTTCAGTAAATGAAGATCCGCTCTGCTCGAAAACGTAAAGATATCCTTCACCTCCTTCTCCTTCAACTTGAGGTTCGTCGGGATTACCAGTACTGATAGCAATATCATTGTCACCATCATTATCCAAATCTCCAACTGCTATTCCCATGATACTCTTCTCTAGAACGGGACTAACCCAATCAGTTTCGTAGGTAACTCCATCGTAAGCATATACTCTGCCAGATGAACTTCCTACAAGCATTTCAAGAGTGTCATCATCGTCAATGTTGCCCATTGCTACTCCATATGCTCCTCCTCCCTCTATAGAGTAAAGTGAGTTATCATTAGATTCGGAATTTGTAGACCAAATTTCGTTATTCTCAGTCTGAGAGGTTATTTCCCAAGCTACAACCATTCCAGAATCACTTCCATGTACTAGCCATGGGTCAGAATGTCCGTTGGTTGAAACAGTAATTCCAGCACCCGTGTTCATTGGATATCCAGTATTCCATTCTTGGTAAGTAGTTAGACTAGAACCTGTCAATCCCATAATTCTAATCTTACCATTTCCGTCGGCAATTACCAATTCCTCGTTTGAATTTCCGAATAAATCAGCGTTAGCAAGACCATATCCGCTTTTGATACTACTGTCTTCTACAAAATTATCTTTGTCACCATCAATAAAAACAGTCATTTTGCTTTGTTGAGGAACAATTAGTTCATCAATATCATCGCCGTCTAAATCAGCAGCAATAAGGCTGTAACATAAACTATCGGCTTGATCGTTTGAATCCATATCCTTGCTCCACTGCATTTCTTCAGTTTCACCATCAAAGATAGCCACCCAACCTTCCTTAGTTCCTACAGCTACCTCTACTGCATCATCAT
>JAKUNX010000180.1 GCA_022451835.1 Candidatus Poseidoniaceae archaeon | reverse complement strand
GCCGGATAGATTCACGCTCACACACCCTACCGAGTGGGTCTACCTGCGCTACTAGCTGCCCGAAAACTGAAACTTCCCTTTGTCTATGAAATGCGAGGAATGTGGGAAGAAACCGCAGTTGCGAATGGTCGATGGATGCCAAATGGGCGTGCTTATCGCCGTTTTCAAAAATATGAAACCAAGGTTCTCCGTTCAGCAGATGCAGTTGTTTGCATAAGCGAGACACTCAAGCAAGAAGCAATTTCTCGTGGAGTTGATGAAGCAAAAATCACAGTTGTAACCAATGCAGTGGATGAATCTACTATCAATCAATCCACTAAACACGAATTATTTGACGAGGTAAGTGATTTACTAAATCGAGATAAATCAACCAAGGTAATTGGTTACATCGGCTCACTTAGAGAGATGGAAGGCGTAGACTTGACTGCTGAAGCGACAGCAAAACTATCTTCTAAAGGTCATGATGTGCGATTTTTTGTATTGAGCAGTAATTCTGGTCAAACAGAGTTGAAAGACTATTGTGACAAATTAGGGCTTGGAGATAACGCGGTAATTGCCGGGCCAGTGCCTCATGATTCGGTTGCTCAATTTTATGATTTAATCGATATTTTTGTTGTAAGCAGACCCAATTCAAGGGTCACAAGATTGGTAACACCGCTCAAACCATTTGAAGCAATGGCAATGAAAAAAGCAGTAGTTGCATCTAAACTTCCGGCTCTTGAGGAAATTATTGATGATGGAACTACTGGTTTGCTATATCATGCCGATGATGTAGATTCATTGGTAGAAATTATTGAACGAGTTCTTTCAGATGATGATTTAATTAATTCATTGGGCGATAACGCACATAAATGGATAATTGAGAATAGGACATGGCAATCAGTAGTACAAAATTATTCCAAAGCATATCAAACTGCTAAAGAAAATAAGAGGTGATGTTTTGAGAGTTTTAGTTACAGGAGGGGCTGGATTCATTGGCCATAATCTTGTCAAAACCCTACTATCAAATCAATACCAAGTCAATATTCTTGATATTGTTTCAGATGACGATAGCCGAGTCAAAACTTTGATCCAAATGGGAGCAAATTATTTCCAAGGCGATATTAGAGATTTGGCAGCAATTTCAAACGCAGGACAAGGGTGTTCTCACGTAGTACATCTTGCTGCTCAAACATCAGTGTCTGCATCAATGGAAAATAAAACTCTAAACGATGAGATAAATATTGGCGGTACTCGTAATATCATTGAATTTGTTAACACTGGTGAAATAAAAAAAGTAGTATCAGCATCTTCTGCAGCAGTTTACGGTAATTGCAACCAAATGCCATTGATAGAGGAATCAGCTGGAGATTGTCTTTCTCCATATGCTGAATCTAAATTTCAAAATGAACAAGATTTGCTAACTATGGTAAATGACGATATAGGCGTTCATGTATTGAGATTTTTCAATGTATATGGGCCTGGTCAAGGTACTGAATCAAACTATGCTGCGGTAATACCTTCATTTATCGATAATATCATTTCGGGAAATTCTCCAACTATTTTTGGCGATGGTAATCAAAGCAGAGACTTCATTGAGGTGTCAGATGTCATTAGTTTGATCTTGTTGATTTTAACTGATGATAGCGAGACTCCAAATGATATATACAATGTAGCGACACAAACTGAAACCTCAATCCAAGAACTGCTAACATTAATTGGTAAATCAGTATCACTAACCGAATCTTCAATCGAGATTCCACCAGCAAGTTATCAGAGTAAGAGAAGTGGTGATATCAATTCTTCATGCGCCAGTATTTTCAAAGTAAAATCAGCATTTGGTTGGCAACCAAAAATAGATCTAAAGCAAGGGATCTTATCTTTGGTTGAGTATGAGTTGAGGAGTTGAGACGATGCAAGTCATGTGGTTCTCGGCTAACTCAGTAAATGATATGTGTTTTACATCACAAAAAGCCTTAGTCAAGGGATTAATGAAAAATGGTTATGAATTTCAGTTCATCAATAAAGATTCA
>JAKUNX010000018.1 GCA_022451835.1 Candidatus Poseidoniaceae archaeon | reverse complement strand
GCAGCCCCACGACCCGTATTGTGTGAATAAGCACTAAACGAAATTTTTGTTCCATCAATTGTAATATTTCCTACCACAATTGCCATGCCAGTTTTCAAATTAATTATTGGATTTGGATCACTTTCAAAGTCATATCCATCAGTCCAAAGGTGTAGTTTTGGATCGATTTCGTCAACGATATGCACCGCTTTCAGTGGCCCACTTGGCAACTCATTGAATGTTGTTATCGAATTGATTTCATCAATAAAACTATTCAATGTAATTTCATGTTCTATTTCAACCTCAACAAAGACTTGATGCCCATCTTTTCTAGCAACACGTTGACATTTTATGTCGGTGTTAAAATCAGCAATAGTGACTTGTTCAAGAGATAAATCTCCCATCACATAGAGTAATTCAGAAGCAGTCTTTTCTGCTTCATTTTCGATATGTGGATTGACTTTGCCGGCTAGTGCTTGCTCATCAAACAATAATTCCCATCCTGCACCGGATAGTGCTTGTTCACTACGCATTTTAACAGATTTTATTGCACTAAATTTGCTAATGGCTGATACTGGAATAGCCAATGGAATCAATGTACAATTAGTCGCACAATAGTGCATAGAATTAGAAAAATGATGTGGATTAATCTCTGGAATAATCATCGGAATACCGTTTTTTCTGCGATATGAGCTAGCATTAGAAAATACCATGATGCCAGATTCTGTTAACCGTTTTTCAACATCTTTAGCAACTGAAGACGGTAGGCCAGAGAAGGCAAATTTGATGCCCAACTTATGGCACTCGTCACTCAATTTAGTTGAATTGGCATTAAGTATAGTCAAGTTAGGTAAACTTGGCCGCCCCTCTTCTAATCGCCATGGAATAGAGTCCAACTCATTACCACTAGTAGCGTTACTACCTGCGACAGCACCGATTTCAAACATTGGATGATTAGCTAATCTCTGCTGCAGTCTTTGGCCAACAAGTCCACTTGCACCGAGAATCAGGCACTTGTGGCGGCTCATGACTGATGGTCAAAGTCATCAAATTTGATTCCTTGCTTAATCCATGTCGAGATTACCTTTGCCAGTAATTACTTCAACTGGGGTTGAGAAAATACGCCTAACTAGCAATTTTTTGAAGATAATCCATCCATCAACTACTGAACCAAGTTTTGCTTCGCCGATTCTAGAACGATAGTTAATTGGTATTGACTTAATCATGATTTTTTCTTTAACACATGAAGCATACATTTCCGCTTCTATTTCAAATCGCATAGAGTTTAATTTCAATTTAGCAATGGCAGATTTAGTAAAAGCCCAATAACCGGTGCACAAGTCATTTGTCGTAACTCCGTAAAGTGCTGAGGCAATCCAAGTCAACATGTGATTGCCAAAATAATTCATTCTTGTCATAGCACCAGGTTCAATATTTCCTCGCAGTCTATCGCCAATAATTACCTCATTAGATTTTAATTTAGCAACAAATTTTGGTATTTCGGTTGGGTCATAAGTGCCGTCAGCATCTAACATAACTAATGCATCTTTGTTTAGCGATAGGAATTTATTGAAGCCGGTTCTCATCGCCGCACCTTTTCCATATCCTGCTTGTTTGATCACTTTACAATCAAATTTCTTGGCAATTTCAATAGACAAGTCTTTGCTTCCTCCATCGATTACCCATACATCAGTTTGCCATCCTAATTTGGCCAATTCTTGTCTAGGAATCAACGGTAAAATCTCTCGTAAACCATACTCCTCATCTAAAGTGGGAAGCATCACAATGAGATTCTTCATTGTCTGTGACATCATATCTTCGGTTTTGATGCCTTCGATAGATTGGACAATCAAACATCAATTTCTAACCAATGAAGCCGAATCCCAGTAGTATCGATTATTCTATCCCCACGGCCAGAAAATCCAGAGGGATTTACCCATGTGCTTGAAGAAGCTGAATCATGCCAAGAGAACTCCATTGTGAGTTGAGTCATTGTTTCATTTAGGTTAAAACAGTGAGTATGCCATCCTGAATCGGTTTGTGTTATGGTAGATTGCTGACTACCAACCTTAATCGTAAAATCATCGATATTGCCGATTGATTCAAAGAACAAACAACTGTTTGAATTAACAAATACAGTTCTACTCAAATCAAAATCAACCACTGCATTTTCACCTTCTTCAATGAATGCTCGGTAGTCTTGTTTCATTTCGCCGAGGTATAGATAGCGGTTTTCACGCCATGGATCTAGACGCATTTCACAGTTTTCAGAGCAAGAGCTCTCATTTACCGGAGCAAGGGTAGATTGTTGAGAGTTTCCAGCCTGATTAAACTGCCATAATCTACTGCCATCAAAGTCTTCAATGATAGTCCAATATCTTGACTCAGCAAGAATCCAACCGATGGTTCCAATTGGTGAACTAATCGCATAATCAATGCCCAATTGTTTTATTTTTGTGATATTATCATATTTTATTGCAGAGGTTGCTAATGGATGTATTGTTTCATCAATCTTTAGTAGACCAAGTGAAGGAATGCTGGTGGTTTCTATACCGTTTGGTAAATCATACACATAGCCCCAATGGTTGTTTTCGGTATAGATAATACTATTTTCAGGTAGATTTTCAATCGCCTCACGAATTTCCAAATCACCATTGGTTATTGGTCTCAACTCATCATGTTGAGAAATCTGAATCGTAATCACATTAGCAATTATAATTGCTACAAGTACAACTGCAGTAAGTACTTTGGCAAACTTTTCATTTGTAGTGGGGTCCCAATTTATTGAAAGCAAGCCGCGTTTTGAATCTAAGGAATTTAGCCCAGTTGATGGACTTAACCATAAAGCACCTAATGCAGCAAGTGGAATATGGAATGCGTGCAAACCCATGGAGTATAATGTGTAAGATAACAAAGAAAGCACTGGTATATCTTGTAATCCTTCAATCAAATGGATAGCGGTAAGCAGCCAAAGCATTGCAATCCAAGAGATCAATAAACGACCTTCGACAGTCTTTCTCAACTTCCAACCTGCTAGCAAAGAGAATATTAGCAACAATGCATTGTAAGTTAACAATGGCTTGCCACCTTGCCAACCATATTCTGCAAATACTGCAGCATCTAACATTCTTGGTGCGAGGAATACTACTGAAATAGCAGCAGCAATGGTAATTAGAATCGAACATGCAAGTAATAATTTTTGTAAATTTTCACTGTATTCTGCTCTTAGACTTAATCCAATAATTATGTGTGCAATCATCATTGTTCCTAGATATATTGCGCCGGTTGGGTGAATTAGTGCTACACAAGATACCGCTATTATGAATCCTCTAGTATGGTGTGATCCTCTACTAGAAGATGGTCGCAGAAGTACAAGAAGTCCAACTACCAAACCTAGTTGACTTGCCACAGTAGGATACCCTGAATCATATGCTTTGGCAAACAAGCCAAATCCAAGAGCCATAGTTACGAAGAATTGACCGCCTGCGCCGTGATGATCCATTGCGCCAGCTGCGCCTATTATCAAAACCGCTAATGTATAATGCCCTAACAGAAATACTGCCTTTCCAGAACTTATCCCTAAACTGCTTGCCAACCAACCTGCTAAGGCAGGGAAAGCAGGGGGGTACGTCCATGAACCTTCATTTACTCCGTTGAGAATCATATTGCCATTTTCAGCAATTTGTCCAGCAAGTACGGCGAAACCAATCCAATCAACACCGAATGGTAATTTTTGAAACAGGGGTAATAACAGAACTCCCAAACACAAAACTGCACCGACTATAATGCCAAACATGTACCTATTTGACTGGAACCATTGTTGAGTCGCCACCTCTTCAGTAATGTCTTGGTCTTCACTTTCAAGAATCATGCCATTCATTGCTGCCTCGAGTTTTTGCCATTGAGTTAGGCCTCTTTCTTCATTGATTCGACGTTTAATATGGGCAATTGCCAAGGTGTTGATTAGTAGGATGACTGCTGAAGTAAGACCCCAAGTTGACAAACCACTGAGGACCACTAAACCGCACGCACCGTAAATAAGTAGCAATCCTAAAGCGGGACTAAGCATTGCTTTTCTCCATTTGTCTGCAGTGCCATCAAGTACCTTGCATAATGCATAGCCTGGAATTATGCTAATGGCCAGCAATACAATAGTAGCCACAAACATACTTCGTCGTAATGCATCAAGGTCTTGACTTTTCGGCCAATAATCAATAATATCCGTCGTTTAGCAACGTTATGGCAGGCCTCGATACACTATTCCATCCGATAGTGAATTTGCCAGATGAATATTGGGTATTTGATTTTACTAAAGGCACTAATTCATCATGGAAATGCCCTTTTGATTTTCAAATTGGTAGATATGATGAGCACCGCCCAGGGATGTATACTACAGAGTTATTTTCAGGTGAGCGAGACTTGCACGTCGGCTTAGATATTGGTGCTCCAGTAGGAACAGAAGTCTTTGCTTTTGCAGATGGAATTGTTTTCAGTAAAGGAATTAATCCGGAAGCAGGGTCTTATGGTCCGACAATAATCACCGAACATAATTTGTCTATTCCTACTGCAGTAGGTGCAACTGAATTTGGTGCGGCGCAGAAATTTTGGGTTCTTCACGGCCATCTTTCAACAGAATCTCTCGAGATGGTTGAATTGGGAGAGGCAATAACTAAGGGTCAAAACATTGCAAAAATAGGTAATGAAACTGAGAATGGAGGCTGGCCGCCGCATATTCACATACAATTGTCATTGGTTGAACCAATTGGTAACGATTTACCGGGCGTGGTAAAATTGTCTGATAGAGATGAAGCACTGAAAATATATCTTGATCCAAGACTAATTATTGGCCAAATATATTGATTAATTCTGATCGGCTAAGAATTTCTTCAGCGAGTTGATTGGGCCAATGGCTGAAGGGTCTTTACCATGAATCAGGCCTAATGCTATGGATAGCCAATCCATGATTATGCAAAGGTGTAAAAGTGCCTCTAGCAGAGTTTCACCTTCGCCGTGAATGCGCCATGCCATGTCACTGGGAGAGTGGGCAATCATCCATTCTAAGCGTTTAACAACTCTTGAATGCATACCATTCCATGTCAAAAACAAAATTACATTTTCTTCAACACTAAAATCAGCATCGTTTCCGACACCTCCCCATGCAACGCTTTCGTTATGATTCATTTCAGGAAAGATTCCGATTCTAGCAAAACGTGCAGAATTTTCGTTTAATTGATTTTTGAAACGGTTTAGAGCCGGCATTAATTCTGTAGGGCCAAGTAGTGCAATCGGTTGTGTTGCCATGTAAGAAATCAATTCTATTACATCTGAGTCATCGTTGTTAATGAAATCATAATCGTTGACAATTGTTTGCAACCTTTGAAGCATTGATTCATCATCATCTGCTTCTGGTAAGAGTCCTATGCCGCGAAACAAGGCAAGTTGTCGAGCAAAGATGTGGCCAACTGCAGAACGTGGAGGTTGTCCGCCGATTGAAGGAATGTAGTAGCAATTATAGTGTAATTCCGCAAGTCCTGATAGTATGCCACCGGTTGAAATTACAACTACTGTAGCCCCTGCCTTCAGAGCAATTTCTGTGGCATCAATCGCTTCTTCAGTATTACCGCTGTGCGAAGTAGAAATTACCAACCATTTTTCATCCCACCACGATGGTAGAACATAATCTCGCTGTACTACTACTGGAGTCTTACCTTTTAGGTTACAAAGAGCTGAAAGAAAATCACCGCCTGCTGCAGAACCACCCATGCCTAAAGCAAGAACACCTTTCCATTCTGTATTGCCTATTTCTTCCATCCAGGGGTAACGCTCCATAGTAACATTACGTAAACCCATCCGGATATCTTCCACGAATGCTCGTGTAAAACCAATCATGTCTTCACTATCGAGTGATGATGCCAATTCAGTTAGATTGATATCCGCCATCGAGTGATGGATTGGCTCATCCTTTTTACTCTATACTACTATTTTCGTCAATAGCCATCTGATGCAGAGCAAACCATTCACCGTCAATACGAGCAATACGGATTACATTTCTGCCGTTGTGATCATATGGCAATCTCACTGATGCCATTGTCCAAGTAGTCGGGTCAAGAAATTCCCCAACAGATGAATCTTGATTGATTAGTTCAGCAATAATATGTTCAGACATACGAGACATAACTTTTGACGATTCTAGGTCTCGCCAAGACGCCCCAGTTCTTTCTTGACGGTCTATTCGTTCAATTATCGCACCATCTTTAGTCCAAGAGGCAGGACGCCAAAGATTGTCTCTCCATCTAATTACATCTCCAAGTTCATAACCTGGCTTACGATATAGCAGGGTTAGTCTTGTCACATCGATTCCATCTTTTCTACCGACAGTTGAATTAGTTTCAACTACTTGTCCACCGTATTCCTTAGTTAGATGACGACCCCAAGCGCGGGCTAAGCCTTTACTACCCATCACAACATCATAACCACCAGTTACCGGTCCTTCATTAGTAATGAAAAACATCGGATCATCAGACAAAGATTCCTTAACAGTATCAAGTGTATAACGTAGATTTTGATATTCTTCTTCGCTCAATTTTCTGCCACTTGAGCGAAGTTGCACAGTTGCTTCATAATAATTACCGGCTCTTCTAGTACAAGTTAAGCAAACACCATTTGCCATTCTAGCTCTCATAGTGTGTTCTTCTTGGAATAATAGTGAATCAATAACTCCTTCGAGTTGGAGATGGATGAGAGTATGTCTGTCAGAAATTGTTTGTGTTTCAACAGCAATTGAAATGTCCTCTGCATCAACATGAAATTTTATATTACGCTGAATTAGTTCATCCCAGACTTCATCTTCCGAAATGCTTACCCACTTGCCTTGTATCTCGACTATGCCACATCTTGCACATCTAACCCATGGGACATTTTCGGGAACTTCAGCCAATTTTGTCCGTTTGCGTAGACATGATTCACACAACCGATCACCGAATAGAGGAGGTGGTGCGCCACACACAAGACAAAAATCTGCACCTAGCCCCGTCATGTCTTCACCAACCTACCGTAGATGCGTCTTGGTTTCAATTTGTGCCAAGATTATTCTTCATTTTTAGCATTTAATTCTGCAATAGAGTCAGCATTAGATGGTTTAATGTTCAAACTTTCTTCCATAGCAATGATTCTCTGCTCCATATTTCGACTGCGCGAAACAACCGTCCAGGTCCAAATTGCTAATGCAAAAATCATTCCTAAATATGCTATTGAAAGGTATGTTTTATCTTCCATTTACTCACCATCCAGTTTCTTTTGCAGCCTATCCATCCGTTGCTCAAATTTGGTAATTTCTATCGAAGTAAGTATGTGGCCGATAATTAGTGTGGTAAAGGATAGTGCACCAATCAACAAAACTAATGCCATGTCTCCAGAGATAGAACTGTCTTCATCGCCTCCAATCACTGGACCCGGGTGTCTAATGACCCATATTCTAGTGGCGACATACGTTAGAGGTACCAAAACAAATCCATACAAACCAAATGTTGAGAATGTGTCCCTACTTTCAACTCCATCGGGCTGACTTTGCCTACCGAGTACCAAAAATAGCGCCAACAGAGTTAGTAGACCAAATGAGTTGAGGCGCCAATCTTCCCAGTCCCAAGGCGTGCCCCATTCTGCAGCACCCCAAACGCAACCAGACCAAACTGCCATCAAACCACAAGCAAGACCAGCCTCTGAGCCGGCGATGTGCAATTTCCAACCAAGCGGACTTCGCTTGAAAAACCAAAGTGCTGAGCCGACAAATAACACAGCAAAAGCGATGAAAGCAGCCCATGCTGCAGGCACATGCCAGTAAAATATCCTCTGTGCCTCTGGAGATTCAAAAGCATTGATATTAACACTTGGCGCCCACAAAAATGCAAGGTATAGAGTAAGCATTAGGCCTAAGAATCCCAAAGCGAGAATTATCTCTCCAGACTTTACTCGCATGATTGGTGCTCATGCGCCTCCTTATTGAAGTTGGAGGTTATAATTTAGCACAATAATCGACAATAATGCCCCAGGGCAGTATCAAAATAGGAGTTAAAAGTCTAATGAAAACTGCATTACTACGAGGTAATCTAATTGTGCTCATCTGCAAAAATCGTACTACAAAAGAAGTTGATAGTACAATTCCTCCTCCAGCAAGAATTATTCTGTAATCAACTGATTGAATGAATATTTGCATGGCAATTGCAGTAATCAAAAAGCCACTAATAATGCTTTCAAGGTATGAATTTGGCACAGAATTATTTTGAGCACGCCACCAATCGATAGCTCTTTGTTCACTGAGTATTTTGAACACAGGATCGCCGACTAATCCCATAGTAAAGGCAGGAGCCAGTGTGAATCCCATCAAGATTACATCTCTATCTGATAATGTTAAGGGGTCAGCAATTGACAATAATCCACCCATCACCAATAACGCCGCTAACCAATTTCTTTGGACTGAAACCAGAGTAGTAAAATTAAGATTCCAACCAATTTTGGTTCTAAGTAAAGAATAATTTTTATCATCAGAATTAACTTCCCAAACCTCGCTAAAATCTGGAGTTTGATTAGTGGCTTCACTTAGGTCGTGTAATGATGTTGCACATTCTTTTAGACGCTTGTTGTGAGATGCAATGACAAAACCATGTCCTAGATTTCTCAGCATGTGAATTTGCTTAACTAATATTTCAACGGAATCATCATCAAGTCCAGAGTCTGGCTCATCTAGCAAAATAAGCCTACTTTCTTGGCTAACCATTCCCGGAATAAGTCCACTTATGACGGCAACTTTTCTTTGTTGTCCACCAGACAAGTGAGCAATTTTATCATTTCGACGATTACCAATTTTGTAACTTTCAATAATCGGTTTCACATTATAGGACTTATCGCTTAACGCAACAACATTGTCTAATTGTTGTTGAACTGTTTGACTCGGCACCAAGCAGTTTGCTTGAAGAGTTAATCCAAAAGGCTTAGCAGGATTATTTCTCCGTCCTTCGCCGTCACAAATCATCATTCCATTATGCTTGACAAAGCCACTTTCTAGCGGTAGTAACCGTGCAGCAGTTTCTATGACTGTTGATTTCCCAACACCATTTTCGCCATGCAACAAAACACATTCACCAGCATTTACCTTGAGAGAAAAATCCCTCAACACTACTCCCATTCCGCGCCGAACCGTGACATTGTTCAGTTCCAAAATAGGCTCTGCCATGGTTGAGCGATTGGCTAAACAGCAATGAATGCTACCATTTACCTATATTTCTGCACTACTTCAAAAATGGTAAGCCCTAAGCATTGTCATGGCGGCCCAATTTACGCAGTTCAGCGTGGTTGAAGGTAGTCTATTCGTGGTTTGGATTATTGCAGTTTTTTGGCCGTTAATTTATTCATTTCGTCACAAAACTTCCTTCGCCCTTTCAATGACAGTTGGCCTACTACTTGGTTACTTAGTACAAGTTATTTGGACATTAATGTATAATCTTGATTTAGTCACAATTTGGTTATGGGATGATCTTTGGATGAGACCCACTGAGGCGAAACAACCTTCAGGTTGGATAACTTTCATTTCAGCGGGTTTTCTTCATAGTCAATTTGATGCAACTCATGTTTTAGGTAATATTTTGGTAATTTCGCTAGTTGGAATTCCATTGGAGCAGAGACTTGGTAGGCAGCGTTTTGCTGCAATTTATTTCATAGGTTTAATAGGCGGATCAATTGCCTGGTTTTTGTTCAATATCGATTCCTCAAGACCGGCTCTTGGCGCTTCTGGAGCCGCATTCGGTCTATTTGGTGCATATTTGGCAGGCTGGCCGAAAGATGAAATTCCCTTTCCTTTGATACTGATTCGGAAATGGCCAGTATTTTATTTGGCTTTGATTTATTTTGGTTTAGAGGTCGTTAGAGCTTATTCGACGTACGGTTTGGAAAGGGCAAGTGATGTAGGACATATGGCTCACTTAGGTGGATTTGTTCTTGCATATGTCATGTTGCCATTAGTTGCTCGTGGAGGTCCAGTACCATTAGGAATTGAGGATGGAGGGCCATCATCATCTAGTGAAGTAATCAATCGTCTAAAACAAATTAAGCAACAGATGAAAGATTTATCGGAAATTGGTGATCCTTGGGAGTCGCAAAATTATGAACTTCCTAAGCATCTTAGGGGGCCGGTAAAGAGTTTAATGGAATCCAGTGATGAACCTGAAACAAGATTAGCTTGGATGGAGCACATAGCAGAAATTTCTACATGTCCAGAATGTGGTAGTAAATTGGGAGTAGTGGAGCGCTCAGATGGACCTCATATACAATGTTCAAAAAACCCGGAACTTTTCAATTGGCCATAATTTCCCCAAACCCCCTAAGGGGGTTGGGGAAGGGTCGAGGAGAGGATACTATCAAAACATGGACAAGTCTCAGGTTAGACATCGAAGGGGTCAATTTCAATGAGTTCTAATATCGGCTTGCGTCGCTCAGCGATATTAATCGCGTTGATTTTCCTGATTGCAGATTGCTCTTCTGCCGCCTCATCATTTCCAGTTAGCGGGGATGAAAATTTAGACGATGAAGCCCAAATCACTCATGTTGAACCGATTCTAATCGAGGGACTGCCTCCACTCATGTGTGGTGAAGATCTGTGTGAAAGGCCATTAAGGCTTGACCTTAGAGGAGATTTGCCTGCTTCAGAAAAAGATGGCTGGTGGCAAAGTTATGGGCCAGACTTGGATTGGAACGGTATGGATGATCGTTTACAGAGAGTAATTGCTGGTTATGATTCAATTTCTCCAACGGCAATAATTGCAGAAGATGGTATGAAAACAGTTGCTATAATCGTAGATTACGCTTGGCATCCAACCGAGGTTGAAGTGTTTGAATTGCAAGAAGTTTTACAATCTCACAATTGGGTTGGCGAAGATTCAGGTGCTTGGTTTGATAGACCAGAGAGCATTGATTCTATCGTAGTTGACAAAGTCCCAGTTAGTGCTTTGATGGACATTTATCACCTTAATGGCGTGGTTGTAATAGAGATGCAAAATGTAATGGTGCCGAGTAATGACATTGCAGGAAAGGCAACAAGAGCAATGCCATCCGATATTTATTCTGAAACTGCATATGAACGTGGATATACAGGCGATGGAGTTGTTATTGCAATATTAGATACAGGTGTGGATAATGAGCACCGCTCTCTGAATGATTTCGACGATCAAGATGATGCCCCAGACACCAATCCTCTTTCTTATGACGACCACAAATGGGTTGCAGGTTATGATGCTACATCTACAGCATCAAATCCAGATGGCTCACAAGATCCAGATGATGGGCAGGGTCATGGGACACACGTTGCAGGTTCTGCTTTAGGTACGGGAGATTCATCTAGAGTTCATGTTGGTACCGCACCCGGTGCATATCTTGTCGACATCAAAGTGTTAACTGATGCAGGTGGAACTAATTCACAGTATTCAATCAACGGAATTCAGTGGATGATTAACAATGCTGACACCGATTGGGGGCATAACTCTTCGAGCAGAGGTATCCAAATAGGTTCTATGTCGTTTGGTTCGGTATCATCTCCACTTAATCCTGGTGATGAGGGTGACAATGGTACAGGCGGTGAAGCAAGACTGATTAATAACGCTACAGAGAATTCAGACATTGTTTGTGTAATTGCGATGGGTAATGATGGCTCCAAGAGAGTGCCTTCGCCAGCCAGTGCAGATATGGGCTTTGCAGTTTCTTCGGCTTCTGATTTTGGTACAACTAATCGAACCAATGATGGCATCTCGAGTTTTTCCAATTTTGGCCCAAGGCTAGATGATGGTGATGATAATGAATGGGATGAACTCAAACCTGACATATCATCATACGGTTCGAATATTATTTCTGCAACTGCTGCTACTGGAACATCGTTCCCTGGTGCGCCAAGGCCGGAAGCCGATTCAGATTATGATGAGAAAGATGGCACCAGTATGGCGACACCTATTGCATCAGGTATAGTTGCTCTAGTAAGAGAAGCTGCACCATCTCTCGATGCATTTGAAGTGATGGATGTTATTAGGAATTCATCAGAACTTAGAGAAAAACCAGCAAATACCGTTTCTGATCGTTGGCATGAGAAGTGGGGATTCGGTCTAATCGATGCATCTTGTGCAATAGATTTCGCTCTTGATCAACCTTGTACTGCGTTAGAGGACACTGGTGTAGTCAATCCCCCCCCAAGCGGTAATGGTTCAGGAGACTTTGTATCCATAAGCCAACCGTCAAATGGCACATGGTGGCTTGAAGGCGATACTGCCACTATCTCAGGTACTACCGATTTCCCTTCAAGTGAACAATTTGATCAAGTTCAGGTGCGCATTGCTCAGTTTTTAGAATCTGGAACCGAACGTGAACTGAAACCATGGACAATTGCTGGTGGCGAGATAGATGACTGGAGACTTAATGTCAATGTATTAGAGGATTGGATTCAAGCAGATGAAGAGTATGTTATCATAAGCGTCAAGTTATATGATACTGTCAACGAAGCTGAATCAAATATTGATTTTAGAGTGATAAACCTTGCAAGAATGAAAGTCACAATTGCCAGTCCAAACGTTGGTGAAAGTGTTAGTGGTATGGTTGAATTCAGTGGTACTGTCGATGGTATTCAACATGACTATATGGAATACAAAGTTGATAATGGTCAATGGGAATTTGCCATAGACTTACCTGCCTTGGAGGTTGGTAGCCAAGATTGGTCATTCAATTGGGATTCTACAACCGTAACCGATGGTTCAACACGACTTAGCTTTAGAATGGTGAATGAGTCGGAAGTAAAAACAGATGATATTCGTCGAACCATAGATGTTGACAATATGCCGGCTGCACCCGACTTCGTCTTCACCGGAGTTGTAGAAGTGCTAGATGAAGTTGGACTTCCCGTTCAATCTGCGGTAGCTGGTTCAATATTAACGGTTAAATTCACAATTGAAAATGTTGGAGACCTAGATGCAGATGATGTATTCATTACTCTCAACGCCCCGGGTGATGACTCAGATGTATATCCATCAGATATTACCATTTCAAATTTGGATGACGGTGATGAATTAGAAATCACCCTCTACTGGTGGGCAACAGAAGTAGGGACTCACACAGTTACTTTGTCGATTGATCCATCAATGAATTATGATGATCCAAATCCTGAAGATAATTCCTACAGTTTCTCTTTCGAGGTAGAAGAGCGACCAGTGGAGCCAAGATTACGATTTATGCAAGGCGCTTATCAAACAGTTCCACTAATTCCAAATCCGGGTCAGGAATATACCATTGTGGTAAGAGTTGATAATCTCGGTCAAACTGATGCTACTGGATTGTTATTGACTCTTTATTCTGATGTTGATGATATTGGCTGGAGTGAAATCGGTCAAGATAACATTACCATAATTCCAGGTTCCGATTCAAGCTCTGGCTATGATGAAGCAAGATTTGCTATACCAGAAAATCTCTCTGTAATTGGAGGAACCGATTTCCGAGTTACCATGTCTGGTGATGGTGTAGAATCTGAATACTCTGAACTTCGATTCACTGTGGTTGTAAATGAAGTTGGAATCGACTCTCCAGTCAGATTGAATTTACTATCTGGTGAATCTGTTATTGATTTCGTTGGCATGGAAGAAAGTGGACTACTGTTCACTACTGTTGACGGTGAATTGCATGTGCGAACTGTGACAGAATCATCATCTGGTGCGTGGGCGACTCTTGCTGATGTCAAGTTGGCTGATTCTTGGGCTGGAGAATTAACTGCTATCCTGCGTGATGACGTATTAGTTCATGCTGCTTGGACTGAGAATGTACTAAGTCAGCAAGGATATTTTCTATCCCATATTGCAATGACTTCAATCACTAGTGCTGGAGAGACTACAGAAAAGCAAACCCACATGCAAGCAATAAAACTCTCCGAAGGCAGATATTGGGGGCTAGACATGGCTAAGAAAGGCGATAGAATAGTTCTGGCAGGATATCATCGTGACATTGCAACAGGTGGCTCATACAATGATATAACTTCGATTTTCGTACTAATGTCAGATACTCCATTGATACAAAGCTCTTGGAGTTCTAGTTATATTTTGGCTAACATTGACATCAAACCATCGCAAGGGGACTCATTGGCAATTGCTCTTGGCGAGGAAAATATGCATATTCTTTACCAAGAAATCCGAGATGATGTAACTGGTATTGATCGCGTCGGATTGATGTATGCTCATGGTAAAGAATGGAATCCATCTTGGTCATTCCAATATTCTGTTGGAGATTTCGCCTCTAATGCTCAGTTAGAGGTTTATCAGAAAAATGACCGAGATGTACTTGCTGCAACATGGGTAGAAGGATTTGGAGGAGAGTCTAAGATCGCTTACGTAATAACCGACAATTTGTGGTCGGCAGATGCTCCAGAATACATGATTGCAGCAGGTGTGACAAATCTTGAAATGTCGTCATATGAAGAAAAAATCTCACTAGTTTATGACGAAATAAATGTTTATGGGCCAATGACACGATATGGAATTTTAGATGTTGAGGAAAGTGAATTCGCCTTATCTAATTTGATTGCTGAAGGGTTTACACTAGGTTATGCATCTACCAAGGAAGAATCGATAATTTTGGTCTCTTCAAGCAGCGGTACAATGTCGTTCAAGACTATTGTCTCTTTAGAGAATGAGCAATTGGATCAAGAAGAGAAAACCTTCCTTGAAACATTGCTTGAACCGTTGCCAGGTGATGCAACCACCAAGGCGATAATACTGGCATTAACGGTACTTGTTATATCGGTAATTTTCTTGTATCTAGTGGTATCACTTAGAAGAAGTAACCGAGAAACAGAAGAATTAATTTTATCTGCTGTAATAGAAACTAGCGAAGATGATGTCGAAATCATGGTTGATATTGAGTCGGATGATGAGCCGGATATGGCAATAAATATGGATGCTGAAGAATTAGTGGTTCAATCAATTGTAGAGCCGAAACTTGAGGTAGTCGATGAGCCAGAAGAAACTCTCGAGCAAACTTTAGCTGCTAAAGCGGAGTCAGGGGAAGGTAATTCACGATTGGAGAGGCGAATGAAGCGTAAACAACAGCGTGAATTAGTCGAGATTACAGAAAAAATGCTTGCTAATGTACCACAACCTGCACAAGCAACACTACCTCCAATTGATGCCACTCTGCAACCTGTAGACTTAGCAGAATTACCACCTCCAAGTGCCTCAGAACTCCCACCTATGCCATTGCCAAATATGCCAATCCCACAAAAGGAAGCACATTGTCAAGAGTGTTCAGCTAAATTTACAATCAAGGATTTACGATTAACCAAAGTTAACTGTCCAATTTGTGACGCAGTCGTTGAATTGTAGGTGTAATTATGTGTGGTATTTTTGGCTACATGGGACCCAAACAGGCTGCTCCTATTCTCTTGGAAGGGTTGCGGCGGTTAGAATATCGTGGCTATGATTCCTCAGGTATCGCATTAAAGAATGGCGACTTTAGTATTTACAAAAAAACAGGCAAAGTTGTCGAATTACAATCGATTCTACCTAAGAACCTACACGGCAATCTAGGGATTGCTCATACTAGATGGGCAACTCACGGCGGAGTTACCGACCCCAATGCTCATCCTCATTTGTCAGAGCATGGTAAAGTTGTGATTGTGCATAATGGGATTATTGAAAACTCTAGAACCCTGAGAACTTTGTTGAAAAAGAAGGGTGTTGAATTCAATAGTGAGACTGATTCAGAAGTCATATCTCATATTTTAGAATATGAATTAGGTAGGGATAATTCCCCAACTGATGCATTAAGAAGAACATTAAGGAAGTTGGTTGGAACGTGGGGCTTATGCGCAATTTTTCTTGAACATGATGTCATAATGTGTGCTAGAAATGGCTCACCTTTGATTATCGGTCAAGGTGAAGGTGAAGTATTTGTTTCAAGCGATCCTCATGCTTTGGCGACCCACACTCAAAAGGTTGTATTCATGGAAGATGGTGATATAGCAACTTTGACCCAAAATGAAATCACAATGTCCAATATACATGGTGATTCTTTTGATACAGATATTACCATACTTGAGGAAGAATGGGAAGAAGCAGAACTTGGAGAATTTGAGCATTATATGTTGAAAGAAATTTATGAACAACCAGATTCATTGCGACAATGTATCAATGGAAGGCTTGACAGAATAAGAGGAAATGGTAGATTAGGTGGATTGAAATTAACTCCACTTGAATTGTCTAAATTACCTCATGTTAGATTGTTGGGTTGCGGAACAGCATTTCATGCAGCAGAAATTGGTGGTTTACTGATCGAATCTCTGGCTAGAATACCATCAGTAGCTCATATTGCCAGCGAATTTAGAACCAATGAACCAGTCATAAATCCAAACGCTTTACACTTTGCAGTATCACAATCAGGTGAAACAGCGGATACGCTTTCTGCATTAAAAGAAATTCAACTAAAAGGCGGTTCAGTTCATGGTATCGTTAATGTTGTTGGTTCATCAATTGCCCGACAGTGTGGCAAAGGAGTTTACATTCATTCTGGCCCCGAACAAGCAGTAGCATCTACCAAAGCCTTCTCAAATATGGTTGCAGCACTAACGATATTTTCGATACAGGTTGCGCGGTCACGTTCACTGAGTAAAGAAAAAGGCAAGCAGATTATTAATGGCTTACAACAAATCCCTCACTTGATTGAAGAATATCTTGCCAACCAAGGGCCAATAATGGAGGCGGTTGAACTGGTAAAGAATGCGAAAAGTGTGCTTTTCTTGGGTCGTGGTATTTCTGCTCCGGTTGCTAAAGAAGGTGCTTTGAAGTTGATGGAAGTCGCATACATACCTTGCTTAGCATATCCTGCAGGAGAGATGAAACATGGCCCAATCGCCTTACTTGAAGAAGGAAGCCCTGTAATTTTCATTGTTCCTAATGATCATGTTAAGGCGAAGTCAGTTTCTGCAATACATGAATGCCGAGCTCGAGGTGCAAAAATCATCTTGATACATGAACAAGGAGATGACATTTCTAAAGAAGGTGACGTAAATATTGCTATTCCAAAAGTAAACAATTACCTTTCTCCAATTTTATCAGTGATACCACTACAATTGATTTCATATCATACAGCACTAGCGCTTGGATGTGATGTTGACAGGCCAAGAAATCTGGCTAAATCAGTAACAGTAGAATAATCACAATACAGTGAATCGTTGTTCTTCAACTTTCCACTTGAACGGTTTGTAACCCAACATATGATTGGTATGACGCATTTTTATGACGCTTAATTTTCTGTTAACTTCATCTGCAGAACGCTCCATAACTAAGTGTATTACTCCATCGGAGAGATAATCTTCAATTCCGTACTCACCGAATTGTTTATGCTCTTCTCCAGTCATTTCACAGATAAAGAAAGAGGTCAGATCAAGTCTTCTTGCAGCTTCGAATAATCTAAAGATTTCATCACGCGGATTTTCCATTTTTGTAAGAGTGAAAAACGCTCCAAGAGAGTCAAAAACCAATAATTCAAACCCAATTGATTGGCGATAAGATGTGAGTTGTTTAATCAATTGTCCCATCCAATCAACTCTATTACTCATGCCTTGTTCATCCAATTGAACACGCAAATCTACCAAGTCGATAATTGCAATACGATTTCTAACTCTTGGGTCATCAACATTCATACCCATATTGCTCATATGTGCTCTAAGTGATTCTTTACCTTGTTCAAGAGTAATATAAATTCCACTTGTTTCTCCATATAATACGGCGTTATAGAGCATTGAGAATGTCAAACTTGACTTCATTGCACCAGATGCTCCTGCAACTAAACAAATGTGGCCCTGAGGTATACCACCTTGCATATTTTCATCTAATCCTTCGATGTGGGTTGGGATTCTATCTAGTTCAGACATGCTGCCACCGTTTATCGGAATGTCATCCATCACTTGAATATGTCTAAAAACTGATAAGTCAAATAGTAAGGTTGATTGATTGGGGTATTTATTTTATTTTGATGAGAGTTTGGTTGGCATCTCAATCAACCCGCAGGGCGGAAATGTTGAGACAAATTTTCTCTAATTTAGACTGCAGAGGTATCAATTCAATTGATGAGACTTCTTCTGCCAAAGAAGTATCTGGACAGGTTTTGGAAATATGTCAAAAGAAAGCGGCGGCAATAGATACTGACAATGGTTATGATTTGGTAATCGTTAGTGATACGATGCTTCAAGATCCTGACGTTGATACTCTTGCAATGGGTAAAGCCAACGATGCAATTGAAGCTGCTGCTATGCTGCACAGATTATCAGGCCGTAGACATCGGGTTTGGACCGCTACAGGACTTTTGTTTGAAGCTAGATGGGAATTTCATTTGAATCAGGCAATTGTTGAATTTGATAATTTAACTGATGAAGTATTAGTAGAATTAGTACTAAATGAGTCATGGGTTGGTAAAGCAGGTTCGTATGATTTTGCTGGCGATATGGGTAAGTTCGCAAAACTTGTTGAAGGTGATGAAGCAACTGTGTTGGGTATTGCAGGAGATGCAATGGAGCGACTGGTAGAATTGAGTGACTATGAAACATAGCGCTCGTGATGCATGGGTATTCTGTGCCAGGTATCAAAAGATAATACCAAGTCCTTGAATAGAATTACTACCATGTAAACCATCATCGAAGTTAGTGCGAAATTTCTCATTACGAAATAAACTAAGTCGGAATTATCACCTAATATGTTGATGCGGAAACCAATCATGAATAATGATAAAACTCCAATAAAATTGAAAATTAGCATTATGTATAAATTTGAACGGCTGTGTATAGATTGGTGAAGATGATCTTTATGCAGGTAAATTCCCGAACCCCATATCGATAACATTACGTTGGAGAATATTAGAGTAACATATGATATATTGATGAACTTTCCTTCATCAAAGTCTGGAATAATCGACATGATTGCTACAATCAAAAAATACATTTGGCCTTGACCTATCAATGGAGAATGTGGTTTACGGTTTTTTCCAATCGTATTTTGAAGCATTTTGATTGGTCTTGTAGAGATAAAAGCCCATAAAAATGGTAAAGATTGACTGAAATTGACAATATTTTCTGTAACTTGTCCACGTTCATATAATAATACTGAGAAGCAATGAACTAATGCTAAAACAAGATAGACTGCAACTACTGGACGAAAATCTGTAAATTTCACTAAATTCCATGAAAGGCGTCGATTGAAATGAGCGAGAATTAAGGTAAGAGATATTGTTCCCATCATAACTACAACATTGAAAGAGAAACCAAACTCCAATAACCCGGTTTCTTGACGGAAAATCCAACATCCTAGGATTACTAAAGCAGATACAGGGATCATTAAAGCAGGTAAAAGTGCTATATTTCCACAATTTCTTTGGTTTTCTTTAGAATCTAAATGAAGTTTCCAACTCGGCCAGGCAATTGAAATTAACCCCCAACATAGTAAAACTAATCCAATAGTAACCATTTCAAACATTGTGCTAAGATTATTAGAAAAAACTCCCCCCATTATTAATGCTTGACCAATAAAGTTGATTACTAAATATTGGTTTGAATGTGTGTGATTAAACGCTTGACTATCGTGTGTAATCGGGAATAAATCAAACACCATTCCAACAACCATTGACATTAGCCAACCAAGTGAAATCAATGCAGTTAAGACAAAAGCAATTTCCAAGCGGTAATTTTCTTGTTGGAATGAATAATCTGATTCGGTAGCAGATAGCCAAGTTACCGTTAACATAAATGGAATTATCATTATCATTGATGATGTGAAATGTGGTATGTAAGAACCACTCAATCCCGAGAAAGGAACTTTAAATCGTCCGGCCACATTTAGTCGACATTAACGCCCCTTTTAAGCAAAGTTCCGACAAAATAACAAATCACATCAAAGGATTTATTCCCAAACTATAGTTGCCAACATCAACAATTACATCAGTACCAGGAATCATCAATAACTTATCTTCTTGGTCAAGAGAAAATACTCCTACTCCGACTTCATCAGTCATCATCTTCAAATCTCTGCGACAAGCATTTTGATGCGAATCCATATGAACAAGTTCCCTTAAATCAACAATTACAGTGTCACCATTAGCGATTCTCTGAGCAATTCCTCTAGTTGGTATACGTTTCATTTCATCGGGAGAAATATAACGCAATGCTCTTGAAGGAAATGAACGTCTAGCTTGATTTTGTACTCCTAAATCATGAAATGGCTCCCCATCAGCAGTTACCGGACCTTGCCAGTTTGGTGGGATTGGTACACGATTTTGTCTCACATCCATTTTTGGTAATTTATCTAGAGGCTCTTGAACAGTTGCTGGTTGCTCATTGTTTAGAGTCGATTGAGATAAAGCATTATTTTCATTAGACTCAGGCTCTTTAACAACAGGTTTAGTGGCTGAATTAGCAGGTTTTTCTGGGCCATCAGGATCGGGTAAACCAAAGAAACTCCACAAACTAGGCATAATCACACATCATAAGTCTAAGTCATCTAAAATATCATTCAGAGAATTACTTGCTGATTGAGTTGTAGTATCTGTAATTGTTGGTTGACTTTGTACCGCTGGGGCTGATTGTCAGCAAGATATTGTGCGCCATAATACTGCCATTGCTCCATAGTCCAACCTTCTGGAAGGCCAGTAG
>JAKUNX010000179.1 GCA_022451835.1 Candidatus Poseidoniaceae archaeon | reverse complement strand
ACCATAACAATTGATAATATTTCGAATAGTACAAGTCTGATAATTTGATTTGGTGATGCGCCTATTGCTTGCAATACTGCTAGTTCTTTTTGACGCTGGTTAAGAACCAATGAAAGGAATACGAAACTTGAAGCAACTGCTGCAACACTTGCTACAACAAATTGTAGTGAAAGTAAGCCCGGCGTTCCAAAGATTAGACCGCCATTTCTTTCCACTTCCTTGTGTGTACTTGACCAATCAACGGTCTCAGAAACTCTTGAATCCGCCTCAAGTTTTGATGCCAGAGACTCTAGTTCGTCTCCCGATACTCCATCAACCCTGACAATCCAAGTAGTTGAGTTGTAGTCTAAGGCGTCTTGACCGACTAGACTCCTCCATTTACTCTCACCAATAATCAATGTTGATTCAATTACTGGAGAAGAAACTCCTGGTATGTATTGATGCACACCCATGTAGAACATCTCAGCACTGAATTTTGTAACCTCTATTCTTACAGATGTGTCGGCTAGGAACAGAGGCGCTGCTAGGGGTGTTGGGAGAGGAGATGGGCCTGTTGCACAAGAATCTACTGAACTATTATTTCCATCGGGACAGGTAGTATTGGAAAGTATGGTGTTATCAAATTCAAACAGACCAAACATTCCGTTCAGATTAGCATTCGTGAAATCTGCTCCTTCCATTGTTCCACCCATGAAATTGACAATTATTGTGTTCTCAAGGTTGGCACCAGTCAAGTTAGCATTTGACAGATTAACATCGAAAAGAATTGACTCACTCAGATTTACATTAGAAAGGTCTGCTCCAGATAGGTTTGTTCCCGACAAGTCTACTCTTCCAAGGTCTCTTTGGTTGAGGTCCTGACCACTTAAGTTCAATCCAGACCAATCTCCCTCCATTAATTCGGTATATGCGAAGAATAATTCTTCTGGATCGCTCTCTTCAGCACCACCAGAGGAAAAGTTAAACACAATCTTATCCCATGTAAATGTAATATTCTCGGATTTCTCATCTGATGCCTTCAGTAACTGGTCATCAAGTCGGTTTTCATCGCCTCCTCTTTCAGAACCAGGTAAATCTAGGGCGTAAGCTGCATCTGTGCCAGCAGAAAAACCGCCTGCTTGATAGTAAGACAGGGCCTTTGGTACATCTTCACCTGGAAGTGCTTGATCGCTCCATTTTAGGACGTCTTCATTGCCATCAAACAAAACAAATGTTTGCAGATTTTCACCACCACTTGCATCGTACAGCGTCAGCTCTGGTACACTGGTTGCAATGGGGTTTACATTAGCCCCACTAGCATATTCCTTCACAATATTGATTATTGTTGACTCATCAACCTCCTGCTCCATTTGGATTTTCAAATCTGAACCTACCGAAGCATCGACTGTTTTTTCATCAACAAGAGTTCCTGTATAACCTTGGACTGCTGCTAATGTTACGATTGACAATGTAAGGAGCATGATTACCGCTAAACGGTTGACAGACTCGGCAGAACCTGAACCTTTCAAACCTCTTTTCACATCCTTTAAAATCTGAGTATTACCAAAGATCAACTGCATGATTTTTGGCCCTTTAGCACCAATTCGCCCTAGAAGTAAGGCACCTCCAATCCAAAGAGCGAATGGACCAAATATGCCGATTAATCCTTCAATAAAGAAATTAGAAATTATTCCATCTTCACTGCCATTCATTTCTAACCAAGTATCAATCACTGCAAGCATTCCAAATAAGAAAGCTGACCAATGAAGCCACCTTTTTGGTTCGGCTTTTTTGCTTGTCTTTTTTACACCCTCTTCGATTTCGAGCTCTATAAACTCTCTAGCTCTGCTTCGCCCGAATATGAGTGCTAAACCTAGAGTGGTTACTGCAGTAAAAATTGTTGAGCCTATTCCTAATGGCGGCTTTACGTCGAAATCTCCAGTTCTAAATTCCATGAATCCAACTGCTGACAGAACCACAGGAACTGATAGCTAAGCTAGGATGTAACCAACCCGCCAGGCTACCGATGACATGACA
>JAKUNX010000178.1 GCA_022451835.1 Candidatus Poseidoniaceae archaeon | reverse complement strand
CAGACGTTATCATCCAGCATCCAAAGTGCAAAGTGAAACACGACGCAGTAAGTAGATCAGATGGAGAAGATGAACTTTCAGATGAAGCAACTAAAGCCCATGTAATGATAATAAGAAGCATACCCATGACTGTAAGTTCAACCGTATATCCATATTTCTCATCAATTGAGATTTCATTACTACCATTGGTTGAGGAAGACGGTAGTGTAGGTGAATTTTCATTACTTTGATTTTGTAAATCTCTTTCAGCGATCTTCGCAATCGCTTTTTCCCGAGCTATTTTGCCAGCAATAATCTTGCCAATTGCCTTGTGCTCCCGACAAAAATCGCTGTATCCTTTCCTTTGTTTTTGGCAGTCACCAAACCTACATCTGCGTGATTCATTTACGTCGATTGTGTTATTGTTTTTCAAACTCTCAATCGCTTTTTCTCTCTCCATTTTTTGCTTGATTACATTTTCCATTGTTTTGTGTTTGCGGCAATAATTACTGTATCCTCTTTTACCCCTTGTACAACCAGTAACAATGCAAACATGTGCTTCTTTCTTACTTTGACCTACCTCAATGGTGATACTACTTGGTGTCTCTCCAGAAGGAAGACCTTGTTTTATCGCCATGATAATCGATTTATTATTGAGAATATAAAATATAACCCGGTAACGAATTTGAGATTTTGAATTAAACTAACCATACCACCGTTGATTATCGAACATTTCAAAAAAGCCCTGAATTGGCATAATCACAAGAATGTAAACAGCCAGGAAAATTGCAGCTATCAAGATAATTATCTTCATTATTTCTTGCACGAATACTTGCCCTGAGGGTGATTTCTGAATTCGTAGTGCCTCTTCGTACATTGACATGCTATGATCAACACTATCCGCTTTTTCTCTAGCAATTTTCCCAGCAATAATCTTGCCAATTGCCTTGTGCTCGCGACAAAAATCGCCGTATCCAATTTTTGGATTTAGGCAGTCTCCAAACCTGCAATGATGTGGTTTTTTTGTTGAAACTTTATTGGATTCGATGGAGATACTGTTAGGAGCATCTCCTGAAGAAATTCCATCTTCTATCTCCATGGTAATCGATTGATTGTTGAGAATATAAAATATAACCCGGAATCCCGATTCAAATTAAAGATACTAAGTCACTTAGTACTCCTGGTACGTCGTTGGCCTTGGTCACTCCACTTGCCAGAAGAACACCTTCTGCGCCAAGGGAAATTGCTGTTGCAACATCTTGACCATTTTTTACACCTGCACCACACAATACTCTGACATTCGGGTTTACCTCCTTAACAGCTGCAACAGTATCTGAAACAATCGCAGGGTCTGCAGTTGTTACCGAAATATCTCCTCCAATCAACTCAGGAGGCTCAACGGCGATGAAGGTTGGACCTAATTCTGCTAAAGCCCTAGCTTCATCAACGTCTGCAGCGCATGCACATATCGGGAAATCATCTGGTAGCATTGCCATCAAATCTCTGACGTGATCTAGAGGAACCTTGTGTTCGGCGTGATTAATGATTGTCCCAGCAGCACCTCTTTCAATTGCAGTTAGGGGCTCCAGCCAACCGGTATGGCTACCCTGTCCAACCGGGGCCAAGTGTTGAGACCAAACTTCTAATCCTGAGATTGAACTTACGCTCGATAAATCAAATGCACTTGCTACAGCGACCATCCTTGCATCGGTTTCAACAGCGGCCATTAACTGACCAAGTTTGTCAGCAGAACCTGCCATTGCAGACGAATATGTCTTGAAATTAACAACGATTAATGGGGTATCCATGCAATAACCCTGAGCGCCTACCCTTTTTGGAAACTGCGATTCAAATCGTACCTTCGGATTGGATATGGCCTGCAGGAACAACACTACCGTGTCCAACAACAATGTTCGTTAATCTGGCATCACTTTCGATGATTGCCCCTTCTCCAATTAGGCAATTGGAAATAATTGCGCCTGAATCAATTCTGGCACCTCTAAGTATTGTTGAATGTCTTACTTCTCCAGACACAATACAACCGTCCTGG
>JAKUNX010000177.1 GCA_022451835.1 Candidatus Poseidoniaceae archaeon | reverse complement strand
AGCAACTGCAATTCATTTAGCAGATTGCGGGCTGAAGGTCTTACTCGTCTCAAGTGACCCTGCTCATTCTACTTCTGATTCATTAGGAGTAGACATTGGTGTTGAGCCTACACCAATTCCAGGCGTCGACGGATTGTATGGACTTGAAATGGATCCGGAATCAAAATTATCTAACTTGTTACCTAAATTGGGAAATATGGTTGATGGTATGAATTCGGGTAGTGGACTTGGAGGTATTGGCGGTCTTGGAATGATGCTTGATCCTTCAGCTAAAGAAGAATTGGATGATATTAAAGCAGATGTCAAAACCTCTGAAATGATTTTTCCAGGCCTAGATGAAGCATTAGCATTTGATGAACTTCTAAAGCATGTTGAAGATCCAAATTGGGATGTTATTGTCTTTGATACTGCACCTACAGGGCATACGCTTAGATTTCTCTCATTACCTGAGATAATTGAAGCATGGTCAGGTCGATTAATACGCTTGATGAGGGTCTCTGGAGGGATAAGATCAATGCTATTTGGTCGTAAAGAAAGTGAAGAAATGAAACAGGAACTCGAACGTTTTAGAAATCGCGTTCTTCACGTAAGAAGAGTTCTAAGCGATCCTGAATTGACATCATTTACATTAGTTACCATTCCTGAAAAAATGGGTGTCAATGAAACCATTAGAGCCTATGATTCATTGGTTGAATATCAGCTTCCTATTTCGTCATGTATAGTGAATCGCGTCACTCCCGAGTTTGATCATCCATTTCTTAAGAAACGTCGAGATGCTGAGTTAAATCGTATCATAGAATTAAAACAATTATTATCTAAAGTAGAAGTTTGTTCAATGGAATTATTAGACCATGAAGTAGTTGGCATCGATAATTTAAGATTGGTTGCAAACAATTTGTATGGTGTAGTAAATAGAGTTGATGAGACTCTTGGCCCACATGAAATTGGAAATTTGGTCAAGCACAGCATTCATCGGGGATTATATCGTGTATTTACTGATGATTTAGAATCAATTTACCTACATTTTCCTGGAATAAAACGTGATGAATTATCTCTTAGGAGCGATGATGGTATTCTTTACATTGGGCTTAACGGACGTGAAAGAGAGATTGAAACTAGTATTCCAGTTAAAGCCAGCCAAGTAGAAGCCAAATTAGAGGGTGATGTTTTAAGATTGAATATACCACTCAATAAGGGATGAATTCAAAGAGGGAAACAGTGACGGGATGTTATGGCACTAGAAGGTCTATCGCGCGGAATCTTCCGTTCTCTCGGCTTTCTTAAGAATCGTCGTAAACTCGATGAGGAAGAGTTACGGGATATGACGAGAAGTTTGCGTCGTGCTTTACAAGAAGCCGATTTCAATGTAAGACAGACTAAAGAAATTGTTGAAAGAATGGAAACACGACTGCGTGAAGAAGAATTGAGACCTGGCCTAACCCTTCAAACTCATGCTATGAATATTCTTTACACTGAACTTGTAAGAATTCTTGGGCCAGCGCATCAATTCCAACCAAGAGGTGCAACACTTCTTTTGGTAGGGCTATATGGTCAAGGAAAAACTACAACAACAGCCAAACTTGCTGAATGGTATCGTAAAAAGCATGGTTTGAGAGTTGCAGTAATTGAAGCCGACGTTCATCGTCCAGGTGCGTATGCACAACTTTCTCAATTATTGGAAGACACTACTGTTCAAGTTTATGGTGAACCAGATAATAAGGATGCAGCTCAAATTGTAAGAAATGGTCTTGCAGAGTGTGCTGCTGCCGACTTAGTCATAGTAGATACTGCAGGGCGTCATCAACTGGATGAAGAATTGGTTGAAGAATTGGAAAACATTGCTTCTCTAACTAGAGCAACAGAACGTTGGCTCGTAATTGATGCTCAAGTTGGTCAAGCAGCAGGTCCGGTTGCAGCATCATTCCATCAACTGGCAGGAGTTACAGGAATTGTAGTAACTAAATTAGACGGTACTGCAAGAGGTGGAGGTGCTTTGTCTGCAGTGGCAGCAACAGGTGCTCCTATTGTACATATTGG
>JAKUNX010000176.1 GCA_022451835.1 Candidatus Poseidoniaceae archaeon | reverse complement strand
AACCGCACTTCCTGCATAGATGACAAAGCCGATACCGTGGCCGCTTGCACAGGCGCCGCCTTGAGATCTACCCCCCCCAATAGTATTCCTAATCACTACCATGACGCTTGGACCGGGCGAGATTGCTCCAAGGAAAAAGAAGGTGCCTGCGGCAAGAATTGCTTCCCATGCCAGTCCCTCCATAAAGGGTGGATGGAGTCTATTGAATCAATACTTCCGTTAGAAACCGTACAACATGAATGTTCCACGACCTTCTTGCAGCCGTAAAGCCGTTTCTAGAGATGCTCGCATTATGTCATTACGAATTTCGATTTGACTTCTTACTCGTTCTAGCGCTCTCTCAAAGGTAACCTTAGGAGGCGCCTTGCTGGCGGTTTTGTCTGGTTGGCTCTCCATGATAATCCATCAACCTCTAAGGTAATAAATGTATGGTTTTCGGAGCAATACGCTAATTGAATACCGTTTTACGGTAAATTATCTTAAAAAACAGCAAAAAAGTTAACTTTCAATCTCCAGTTGATAGAGTTTTCAAACAATCGAATTTGAAACGTATCTTGTTTAAGCAATAGTAGACTTAGTTTGTAAGTTACTATGCTTGATACTCGGCGTATTTCTTTGTTTGTTGCGATAGAATGTGAAAGAGTGAGGTCCAGGTAGATGTGGTCGTTGACGATTTGATTCAGTACCCGTCCCGAGTCTAATCAATCGTCCATTATGGTGCCACTCATGATTGATTCGCTGATCTACATTTGCGTTATTCTTGGCTCTTTTTGCAATTCTACGCCAGGTAAATGGTCGGCGTTTTTGCGATAATTTGTATCCCTCAACCGATGGAATAAGCATACCTATTCGGTTAATTTCCTTTCTTGCTTTATCCTCAGCCAAGATTTTTCGTTTAGACCTTTCTTGCAATGTTTTGAGGCCAAAACTATCGGCAATTGCTGCTTCTTTACGATTATCTGGCAGTTGCCATTTCTTTGCCCTGCGGCGTACTTTGTCAAGGAATTTAGTTGGCTTTTTGGAGGTTTCAAACCAGCGATCTGTTCGAAGCGTTGATTGTTTAGTAACCGATAAATCGAGTAAATCAAGTGCGGCCAATCCAGGGTTGACATGATTGTAAGCACCGGTGTCCATGGCTATCCATGCAGGTTTGTCATTTGATAAATTGAATTTTGAGCAAGCAATATCTCCGCCTTTTTTAGCACCTAATTTCATAGTTGTAGTATGTCCATAGATTACAGTTCTATTTGGGTCAACTGGCTTTTCATGACGATACCAAATCTTTCGAATCCACAGCAACTCTTTGTCACCTTGTGCATCAAGCGCCATTCGAGGGTCATATCCAGCATGTACTAGACGGAAATTATCCAAAACAATCTGTGTAGGCAGTTTGTCAATCCAGCGCATGTCACTAAGGAAATCACGCTTGGCTTGGTAAAGGTCACCTTCTGCTTGAACAATGTATGATGCCCAGCATGACTTGCCACCTCGTTGCATCCATGGTTGCCATAACTCAACTCGACCATCTTCAGTGATGCTTTGTAGTGCCATATGTTCGTGATTGCCTTTGATACAGATTATTCTCTCATCACTGCGAATTAGCCTCACTACTCCAGCAGAATCAGGTCCTCGGTCAATCATATCTCCTAAGCAAACAACTCGGTCATCTGCACTAAGATTAAGACGATGAATCAATGCTCTAAAGGTAGCTAAGTGGCCGTGAACATCGCCGACAACATACACCTTGTGGCCATCATCGATACGCGACTGTAAGTCAGCCTCGAGCGAGAGGTCCCGGATTCCCGGTCCCAATGGGATGTTTAACTTGCAGGACAAATTTTGCACCAGAGAAGTTTTCTTCTCAGTCTATCCACTTTGCAGACATTAAGTAATCTTCGCCATGAATTTTCTATAAATGTTGCATTTTCAGTAGTTATATTAATCAATTCAAGCTCAGCATTTTGTAGTTATATCAGTAATTACTTTCACGAAAAATAATCCTATTTTCCTTTCATGTAAAGATCTGTTTCACTAGGATATTGA
>JAKUNX010000175.1 GCA_022451835.1 Candidatus Poseidoniaceae archaeon | reverse complement strand
AACCACTTCGATAGCGTAGGTATAGCCATGAGAATACAGCACCGCCAATGAATAGGCTGACACTAGCCAGCAAATTAGCCCACCAGGGGAAGCCAAAAAATAACAGGGCAAATGTGTGATGAATTACAAAAATGAACGCAGATAATAGAATAGCAGGAAGGCCGGTACCGACCAAAGCTTCAGATTTGACAACCAAAAACCATCTGAATACATATTCCTCAAGTAATGAATTGAACAAGATCCAATATACTGCACCAGCAATATACAATCGAACATCTAACAAACCAACAGGCTCGACAGTATCTTTGAGTAATTCACCATCAATCCTATCACCGATTAGAAGCCATGCTCCAATCATTAAACCACTCATTCCAAGACCAAGTCCAATACTCATAGCATAACCGCCTTGTTGAGGTTTAGACCACGAAAGCTTACCTCCATCTATTTTTAGATACCAATACAATGGAATTGCTACCATCCAAACCTTTGACAAAACATAGGCGATTTGTGAGACAAGCCCGCCGTCAGTGCCAAATGAAATGAAAATAGAGATGGTTGGAGCAAGGCCAACAAGCAACAAGGCAAGCATAGCACGTCGACGCTCTTCCATAGAATACGATAAGCCATCACCTTCTTGAAGTGTTACCCTTCAAAATCACGAGAAGAGTCAAATGGGTTGTTAATTTAACAAGAAACGTCGGCTCACAACTTATCTAATAGTTTGATTTAGGTAATTCATGACAAAAGCGGAAGCGGATTTAGAGAAGCCATTGTTAGCAGCGATATTAGATGTATTCCGTGCTCGCAATATCGATATTTGGAAGGCTTTACAATATTCATTTTCAATGATAATGGTGTTCGCAATTGTAATTTCGCTGACATCAACGTCATGGTTTGTAATTAGTAATCATCAAGATGACGACTGGCTCTTTGGGTCTTCAAATACTGGATTCAAATATGGAATAACAGGTTTTGAACTTTATACAGAATCGAAGGAAGAAATATCGGTAGAAGTCACATATGTAATTCCTTTTTCTGAATGTGACGGTTGGGGCTCTAACGACTTTTTTGATGGGACTAGTGATGTTGAAGATCTCCAATGCGACACTATGTCGATTGGGGGCAAAATAATAATTTTCAGTTTCTTGATTAGCCTAGTTTCGATTTTGGGCCTGCTTTTTGCCTCCAGTTACCTTGGATTAAAATCCCCTAAGGAAGACTTTTGGACAGAAAAGTATCCTAAATACAGTGATATCGCTACTAAAGTAAGCGCATTATTGCCATTGATTGCAGTTTTGGTTTATGCGATGTTTGCATTTGGATTTGACGAAGAATTAGTTCTATCGCCAACAGCTTTAGATGACTCAAGTGTTGGATTAGGTACGACTTGGTGGTTGATGTTTTTACTGTCGTCAACATACGCAGGATTGGTTTTTAGAGATAAAATAAAACAATTATCGGCAAAACTTCGCAGTAAGAAAAATGACAACTAATTCTGTTTTTGTCAACTAATTTGACAACTTATGGGCGAAATATTACCAACCATCAACCTAGCCAAAGACCATGGCAGGTGACACTGAAATCGATGAAGTGCTTTATCCAAAGATTGAACCTTACAGTACAGGGATGCTGCCAGTTTCCGATTTGCATACGATTTTTTGGGAGCGCGCAGGTAACCCAGACGGGCATCCAGTCATCGTAATTCATGGCGGACCTGGTGGCGGTTCGCAACCCGGTTACAGACAATATTTTGACCCGGCAAAATTCGATATAATTCAATTTGACCAAAGGGGATGCGGAAAGTCTACACCATATGCTGAATTATCTGAGAATAATACTCAAAATTCAGGCTCAGATATCGAAGCATTGAGAGACCATTTCGACATCGATAAGTCGCATGTTTTTGGCGGTTCTTGGGGCTCTACATTATCACTAATTTATGCTCAAAACCATCCTGATAGAGCGCTCAGTCTGACACTTAGGGGCATTTTCATGTGTCGAAAAAGTGAACTTCACTGGTTCTATCAACAGGGCGCAAGCCATGTCTTTCC
>JAKUNX010000174.1 GCA_022451835.1 Candidatus Poseidoniaceae archaeon | reverse complement strand
TTAGATGTCGCAGAATTTGTTGAAGTGTGGATAACAAATGATGAGATGTCTTCAGCGAAATCACCAGTACTGCAATCTTTCGAGGACCGTCGCGAAGCAGTCCTTAATTGGGCTAATGAGCGAATTACAACACACGAACTTACCGATAATATGGGGCCTGCCCCAATAAGGAAAGATTGTGACAGTATAATCTGTACACCCGAAACATTGGGTAATTGCCAAAAAATCAATGAAATTAGGTTGCAGAGCGGACTGTTACCTCTTGAGATATTCGAGGTATCGCATGTAATGGATGAACTTGGGGGTATAGTTTCTAGTTCCAGAATTCGAGCTGGTTTGATTGATCAAACAGGAAGGCAATGGCTTACCCAAGAACAAAGAAAAATGACTTATTACTTTCACAGAGGATTGGATGAAGAATTGAAAAAACCATCAGGCACGCTTTATCCTGGCCCAGAAGACTCACCTGAGGTAGCCATGGCTAGCGCTATGGAAAACATATCTCCAGGTGCAATAGTTGCTGTAGGAGATGTAAGTGTAGCTACTTTGATTGACATGGGTGTTATCCCAGATATCGCAATGGTGGATGGTATGACAAAAAGGACGGAACTCGACGAAAAGGTCGATTTATCAATGTTCGATATTCAGTTGGGAGCAAATAATCCTGCTGGACAGATAACTCCGTCACTAATTGAATCAATCGAAAAGGCACTCCATAACGATCAAACACCGTGTATCGATGTGAATGGTGAAGAAGATTTGGCACCAATCATTGTGCATATGCTGGCGCCAATCGGAACAAATGTGGTCTATGGACAACCTGGTAATGGTGTTGTATTGACGATAACTAACCTGAAGACAAAAAACCGATGCCGAGATTTGTTATCTCAATTCGAGGTGAGAAATTGACCCTCGTCAGTATCGCTGTTTGTGTAAGAAACGGGAAAGATTGGATTAATGGCTGTATGGAATCTCTTGTGAATCAAACATACAAAACAACAGAGATAATTCTAGTGGATGATGGCTCGACTGATGGTGGTAGAGAAATTGTCAAGAAATGGGCATCACATGATAAGGTCATAACGATTTTACAGGAGGCAAAAGGTCTGTCTTCTGGAAGAATGGCTGCGTTAGAGATTGCAAAAGGGGATTGGTTCGCAATCACCGATATTGATGTAAGGCCTGAAGCAAATTGGATTGAGTCCTTGTTGGATTCCTCAGTTTCAAGAGAGGGCGAAAATGTTGTTGCAGTTACTGGCAGAACGGTATTTGGTAGAAGTGATGATGTGATCTCAAAAATACGTTCAATTGAAATTGAATCAAAATATAGGTCGCGACCAAGAAGGACAAAATTAGCAAATGGACCTTGCTCGATGTTCAAAACGAATGAATTAATTGACATAGGTGGATTTAATCCTGAATGGTATCATGCAGAGGATATGGAAGTATCTCTCAAGCTAATTCAAGCAGGAGGTACTATTGTTTACACACCGTATGCTGTTGTAAACCATGTTCCTGAAACGGGATTAGCAAGATTCCTAAACAAAAGGAAAAGAGATGCAAGAGCACATGTTAGAATTCATCGTAGATACAAAGGAGTCCGTCACGATTTCATTGGTTCATCCTGGGTTGTTCTTTGGTTAATTCCACTTTCAATATTAGCCACAATCGGGATATTTCAGTACTTGACAAATCTGTTAGGGCACTCAGATATAGACATTCAATCAATATATGAATCGCTCACAAGAGAAGTACTACTGATATTGATACTACCTCTAGTTTGGATTGGGCCATTTCTAAAAAGCAATATTCCCAAAAAAGGGCTGAAAGCTAAATTTGTGTTGATAGCATGGTCTGCAGTGTTATGGCAGGGGATTATTCTTGGATATATTGATGCATTATTTCGGAGAAATGGTCACTGATCATTCCTCGTCTTCAATACTTGATAACATCCTGAAGACAAGTCCTGTAGCCATTAACGAAATTGCTATTGAATATACACCTGGGTCAATCCAAGCGGTGTACATTATTCCCCAGTAGAAATAGAATACAATACTTCCAAACAT
>JAKUNX010000173.1 GCA_022451835.1 Candidatus Poseidoniaceae archaeon | reverse complement strand
AGATGGAGATCGTGAACAATTTCAGATTAGAGAAGAAAGAGAAGCAGGATGGGGGCTATATTCATTAATTGAAGATGCAGATTTTGAAATTAAAAACGAATCAAGCTTAGAAGATTTAGTTTCATTGACAAATAATTGGTTGGCCAAGTTTACAAAAAATAAATCTTGAAACCATGAATTTGGGGTTAGTGTGGCTATTTTTGCCCATTGATTCACCCAAGTGTTATAGTTATCCAATGCATGTCATCAAGTGCATCGGCAGGGGGTAATGGTATGGCGAGAAAGCGAGGGAAGCGCGGAGATTCGAAAAAACGGCAACGCGCACGTCAACGCGCACAGTATGATGAACTGGACAAATATCCCGTAATGCCACCTCATGCATTTGCTCGAGTTGTACGTGATAGAGCAACACTAAACATCATTTACCAAATCATTGAACCACCTATGACCAAGAAAGAACAACAATACCGTGAAGAAATAATGGATATATTCATTCGTTCGTTGACAGCAAATATCGATGAGATAGACGCTAATCCAGAAGCATATCTTAGAACTGCCATGGACAAAGTAATCAAATCCTACGGTATGAAAATTAATAAAAAATCAAAATCAAAGATATTTTACTATTTACGAAGAGATCTAATCGGCTATGGTGATATGGACGTTTTGATGAACGATGCTAACGTAGAAGACATTTCACTTGATGGCACTAATGTACCAATATTTGCTTATCACAGAAAATTTGAATCTGTAGAGACAACTTGCATTTGGGAAACTGATGACGAGTTGGAATCTTATGTAATTAAATTGGCTCAGAGGTGTGGTAAGCACATATCAGTAGCAGATCCACTTCTTGATGCAACACTGATGGATGGTTCAAGAATCGTTATGAAACTTGGACATGAAGTTTCAACCAGAGGGTCGTCATTTTGTATTAGAAGATTCAAAGATGACCCGTTCTCTCCAGCAGATATCATTGCTTTTAGAACAATGTCATCTCTAATGGTTTCTTATCTTTGGATTGCTTTCCAAAATGAAGTGCCTATGCTGTTTGTCGGTGGTACTGCTTCAGGTAAAACAACTACTTTGAACGCAATGTGCATTTTTATCCCGTGGCAGATGAAGATTGTTTCAATTGAATCTACTAGAGAGGTAAATATTCCTCAACCAAACTGGGTTCCTGGTTTGACTCGTCAAGGTTTTGGTGGTGAATCAACAGAAGGTGTAATTGGTGAGTTCGAATTATTGAAAGCGGCATTAAGAGAGCGTCCAGAATATATTATTGTAGGTGAAATACGTGGTGCAGAAGCATATGTTCTATTCCAAGCAATGGCTACAGGTCACTGTGCATATTCTACAGTTCACGCAGATTCGGTACCTTCTCTAGTTCACCGTTTAGAGAATAAACCAATTGATATCCCACGTGTATTGTTACCGGCACTTGAAGCATGTGCAATTCAGATTCAAACCAGAATTAATGGTAAGCGTGTAAGACGAACTAAGCAGTTAGTTGAAATTGTTGGTATTGATCCTAATTCGTTGGAAGTGATTACCAATGAAGTGTTCCGCTGGGATGTGACCTCAGATGACTTCATTTTTAGCGGGAAATCATATGTTTTAGAGAAGATCATGGTTAAGTTGAATTATTCACAAGATGACATGCGTAGAGAACTAAGGACTCGAAAGAGAATTCTAGAATGGATGGTTCTTAACGATATTAGGAAAGCTGATCAAGTATCACAAATCGTTACAGAATATTATGTGCGTCCGAATGAAATTCTCGCTCGTGTTGACGGTCTGCGTTGATAGGAGAGATTTAGATGGAACTAACCGCTTGGCAAAGATTCTGTAATAGAATTCTTGGTAGAATTCTAAAAAAGAGGGCGCGTAGAGATACTGCTCTGTCAGAAAATCTTGTCAAAGGTTCTATGGGTGTAATGCCTGAAGTTTATTTGTCGACAGTTATCTTCACTTCAATTGCAATTGCTCTAGTATGTTGGGGGATAATTGGTATTTTCTTCTTGCCGGAGGTTGGTGTGATTGCATTTTGGGAAAGTCTACAAGATCCAGCAAGTATCAACCCGTTTCTTGATTGGGAGTAGTGGGCGCCGGAACTTGTTG
>JAKUNX010000172.1 GCA_022451835.1 Candidatus Poseidoniaceae archaeon | reverse complement strand
ATAAGGGCTCTCCTAATAGCGTTTACTTGAGAAGCATCCGTTTCACTAAGTGTGATTCTGATCGAATTTTCTTTTGGAAATGTTGGGACTGGAATCATTGCTAACCTGTGCGCCAACATTTCGTCGGGAAGAACATTGACAGATTCTAGTATCTGGCCATCGTTTTCTACTACGCCTTGGCTAATATTGACTCTGGTTATTGCTAATTTTGGTACATCAGAAATAAGGGCTCTCCTAATAGCGTTTACTTGAGAAGCATCCGTTTCACTAAGTGTGATTCTGATCGAATTTTCTTTTGGCCAGCCTTCTACAATTTCTGCTTTCACTATATCACCACTTTATCATACACGTCGGCCACGTCGGCCGCCTTTCTTCTTGGTCCCATCGTGAGCGATTGGAGTGACATCTTCTATTCTAGTGATAGTCATTCCAGCACGAGTTAATGCTCTAATTGCTGCTTGTGCGCCAGGCCCTGTATTATTTGACAAGTTGCCTCCAGGGGCTCGGTATTTGACAATTAATTGAGTGAAATCTTTGTCTTTTAATGCATCTGCTAACTTCTCAGCAGCTCTGGTAGCAGCAAATTGTCCACCACTATCCTTGGATGATTTTACCATTTGTCCACCTGAACAGGTGGTGATAGTTTCTGCACCGGTTAAATCGGTTGCAGTCATCAAAATGTTGTTGTATGAACTGAAGATGTTGACAATTGCTCTACGAGTCATCATTCATCGCCTCCTGTTTCTTCTACCGATGGTGCGGCTTCTGCTGCTTTCTTTACTTCAGCTGCAAATTCTGGAGTTGCTTCAGGATCGACCTCGTCAACAGCATATTCAGCCTTTTCTCGGCGTCCTTCAATTGCTTTTCTGATTGCGTGCTCAGGATTGTTCAAACCGCTACTTGGGTGATACTTGATGTGTTCTTCCTCATCGCGTGAAACTGGATAAGATGGAATGGTAACTTTTTGATCACCAATGCAAATTAACCCGTGATTGACCAATTGTCTTGCTTGCTTCATGGTTGCAGCAAGCCCTTTGTAGTAAACTTGGGCTTGAAGACGTCGGTTTAGGATATCTTCTGTTCCCAAAGAAAGGATATCGTCAAGGGTAGCATCGGACTGGATTAATCCCTTATTATTCAATGAACGTAGTAGGTCTTCCATTTCTTTCATTCCGTGTCCTTCACTGGTATCAACCATACCAATCAAGCGCATTGCTTGTCTTCGATGACGTCTTAGTTGGGATTTTGCCTTCCAGATTTCGCGCATGTTCTTCAGTCCGTGTTGGGCTTTGATAGCATGCTCTTCTTCTATTCGTGCTGCCTTCCACGGATGAGAAGGTGTGTCAAACTTAGGTCTCGAAAATTTTGGCTCTCCCATCTAAATCCCTCACTTCTTCTTGCTCACACCTAGTGTTAGGCCGCCACGGCCATTTGAACGGCCTCTTTGACCACGTACTTTGTTGCCACTTGCGTGTCTAACGCCGCGGTAACATTTGATTGAACGTAGTCTTGTAATATCATCTTTGAGTGTCAATTTTACTTGTTGGCCTGTTAGATGAAGTTCATCACCGGTTTCAAGATCTCTTTGCCTGTTTAGCATCCACAGTGGCACAGATTCATTGTAACCTTCGATGGATAGTCTGAGTTTTTCTTGGTCTTCAGCTGACAGATGGCCTGCAAGAGAAGATGCATCGAATCCAGTGTTTTTGCAGATTTGAATGGCGGTTCTTGCCCCAACTCCCATAACAGCAGTTAGCGCCGTAGCAAGCGGTTTTAGACCATCAATGTCGGTATCTGTCATACGAAGTATGTATGAAAAATCTTCACCTAAGTCTTCGGTTTTCGATTGTGCCATTTCTTTTCACCTTGTTGCTTACACATAGTGTGAAGCAAGTTCCCGACCAACCTCCCATATATCAAGACCGCGATGCTGCAAGTTATTTTTGATTTGTGAAATTACGCCAAAATAGCAGTTAATTAGTAACGCAAAGTAGGTAATTTTCATCATGTGGGTTGCGTAATAAAAATGCAGTTCTTGAACCGTGGCGCCTGGCTAATTGGCGGTCGAGTGAACCCTGTAATTTGGGGTGTATATCTGGGTCTTAACCGGCTCTTAGGGTCAGTTTATTTATGTCCTGCTCCCAACAAATTTCAACAACGCTATCAACG
>JAKUNX010000171.1 GCA_022451835.1 Candidatus Poseidoniaceae archaeon | reverse complement strand
TGGCATATACCAATTTTATCTCCTACCTTTGTAGATGACTCTAACTCTTCAACATCAGTTGGAGAGACTGTCAATCTTGATGCAAGCGACACACCCAACGGTCTAGGACAAATCAGTTCATACTCTTGGGATTTTGATGGAGACATGGGTGAGGATGCAAACGGGCAAATGGTGGAAATATCTTGGTCGACGCCTGGAACTAAGACAGTAACTCTGACCATAATATCTCAATCTGGAGAGACAGCTGTGGCAATCAAGGAAATCGAAGTAGTTGATGATGAGAGTCCTACAGCAGTGATAATTGGGGAGGGCGGTGTTGTTGAATTAAACGGCGATAGGAGATTGATAAGACAATCAGATTTAACTTTCCAAGCTTCGAACTCATTCGACGATCATGAAATAGCATCATTTTCTTGGAGCGTTGACGGGGTTCAGGTTTCCAATAACTCACAATTTGACCGAATTTGGGATGATATAGGCACATATGTAATCACATTGACCGTAACCGACCCATCCGGAAATATTGGCACAGCGAACGCAACACTGATTGTTTATGACACTACCAAACCTGTCCTAGTTGTTACCGATATATCCGATTTGAAGGAGGTTGAGCAAGGTGAAGAGGTAGAATTTATTGCAAAAGCTTCAGATGAATTTGATGACACAACATCTCTTCGTTTCACTTGGGACCTAGATCTTGAGGATGACTCCAACAATGACGGAGATGCAACGAACGACGCAGATTTTACTGGGACCAATCTTGTGACTAAATTCTCAAAAATCGGTGAGAAACAATTCTCATTGACAGTTTATGATGCATCAAACAACTCAGATACTGAAATCTTCACTATACAGGTCATTGCGCCACCTTCAGAAAGTGGCCTTGTAGGAATAATTGCTGTAATATTGTTCGTCATTGTTTTGACGGCAGCACTTGTTTTGTTTAGCTACAAAGGTATCCAAATGCGACATGCTGTTGAAATGCTAGTTGAGGGCGGACTATCTACTGAAGAAGCGAAGTCTCGCATTAAACAAAATATGAGCAGTACCAAATTACCTATGTTTGCCAAAGCTTCACAAATGGCTGGATTGAGCGAAGGTGATACAGTGAAATCACTTAGCCAAATTCAAAGTGATGCTAAGGCGGCAGAACTTGAAGCGATTTACGGATCAAATAATCAAATTGAAACCGATCCGTATGCTGGTTTTAGACCAGCACCTCAAACAAGACAAGTGAATCAGGAGTTTGCAGAAGCGGCTCTAGCCGCATTTGCAGAAGAGGTTACGACTAATCCAATCCAAACACCAACAGCAAGTCAGGTTTCAGGCAAGGTTAGGAGCGGCGGAGTAGCTATTCCATCCAAAGAAAAGTTGGAATAAACCAATTCTGAATTTCTTATTTTTTACTTACACCAGCAGTTCAAACTCGACAAATATCCCCACTTTAGTCAGAAATAATGTACTCAGGAAGAATTTGCCAAAAATAGATTTTTGTTGAGCAAGAAAGGGATGGTTTCATTTGTGTTGTGACACCCAGTATTTACCATGTCAGGGGTCAGTGTGCGTGTGCTTCATCGCGGCGTCCCTCAACCACTTGATGGTAAAAAGGTAGCAATCTTACTTGTGATTGTAATGTTTTTACCCATCTTTAGCCCTGTTTCATCTGCCGAAACGGTTGCTAGAAATGACTTCGATATTCTTGAAGAAATGGCCACTGCTCTTAATGAACAAAGAAATTCAGGAGAGGACGAAATTGCCAGAAATAATGCAGAGGCTGTCATTAGTGCTCTAGAAGCAAGAGGTCGTGAAATTGGTGACGGAGACGCACTACTTGCTACTGATGGAGTAATCGGCGATATCTCTATGCGTCAAACCACTCCTCTGGAGCCC
>JAKUNX010000170.1 GCA_022451835.1 Candidatus Poseidoniaceae archaeon | reverse complement strand
GATATGGTAACTTCTGATTGATTTGGTATTGCTTTGTATATCGTTGTCATATCTTCTCCTCCATTGTTTTTGTGAGTAGCAAATTTGCTTCTCGGGCTTGGCTGTAATCTTGAAATTACTGCCTCAGTTTTGCAATAATCAGGTGGCAGCAAATATTGCCAGCCTTCTGACATAGTAAGTTGGAACAGGGACTACTTAAGGCTCCCGTTTTTGTTAATTCTAAGAGTGAATTAGTCGTTGTATAGTGAGGTTGGTGGGCACTGTATTCCATTTATCATGGATGCTAGTTCTGGAGTCGCATTCATAGCAAGTATGACCTGAATATTCTCTTCATTACTCACTTTTTTTACTAAGTCTACAACTGCCAATGTTTCGTCTAAGGTTAGTAAATTGCTGTTGAATGCGAAGAAGTACGGAGAGCTTCTACCATATGTCCGTTTCTTCATAACAGCTTGAGCAAGGTTAGAGATGAGCAATAGAAAAGAGTTCATCTGAATCTTCGTTGCCAGTAATTGTCTTCTTGGTTTTGAGTTATCTTGCTTTGTGATAACAGACCAACGGCCGTCATAATCTATATCAAAGCGTGAACCACCAAATCCAATCTGTTTTACCCAATTGTTTGCTAGTATAGATAGGGTTTTTCTCGAGTGATCATTAAACGGTTTGAATATCGTTCCTTCCCTCTTCATCAGTGGACCGGTATTGCATGACCTAGGTTTGTGCAATTTCTCTAGAACGCTTATAGCATCATTTTCTGAATACACAATATTTGTGCCTACTTTGCTAATTTTTATTTCAACAGAATGTGATTCAATTAGACATCTTCTCAAAACATACTCATTACCTTCGGTTTTGAAAGAGACTGAACATTCCACTTTCATTGGGTTGTTACCAAATAACAATCTTCTTACCATTCTTGAATTACGTTGTTCGAGTAATTCTGGGTTGTGATTATTTGTCGTAAACATCATCTGGAATGTATCAACTAAATCTACCGATTGATGCATGCTCTCTGAGCAAATCACATTGCAGCATGGTCCAAATTTTGCGGAAAATGGATGCCACAATCGTCGCGAACCACCGTGTGAAAAGGCGATTATTTCAGTAACGGTTTCCATTTTTAATTTCCCCGTTAGATATTTCTGAATTTGTTTGTCGTACTTTTCACCGAAAAGAATGGTGGATTTTGATAAATTTGATTTTGTGTTCGCTGTCTCCTGTAAACAACGGGGACAGAGAATCTATTGACCCTTATAGGATTAATTCTACCAATTCCAAATCTAGAGGTTACAAAGAACTGGTAACCATGATTGTTAGCAATTTCCTTGATTGTATTGTAAATCTTCTTCATTACCTTCTTGTCAAGACCCAGTTCGATCTCGTCGACTAGTATGACTTTTGACTTACCTTCTTCTTCAATCATATTGACTATGCTTAGAATCTTACCTATAACAAAAATAGCCCTAGCGTTTCCCCCAGACAGATGGGTTAGTGGTAGTATTCGACCATCTTTGTACTCACAGACTACTTCATTTCCTTGCAGTAATATTCCTTTCAAAGATTCGTTCAGTGTAGAAATATATTCGTTCATTTGAGAAATCAGATTACCGGATTGATTTTTGGAATTATATGAGTATGACTTACTGTTTCTTTTCCAGACATAGAAGCTTTCTCTTGAGGCTTCTAAACCATCAACAACAAAAACAGGCTCAAGGGTTTTTAGATATCGAATTGCATCATGGTCCCTGTAAAATTCTCTGGGCTCTTGGTTTCCAACGTAGAGGTGTATGTCGGTTGTATGGTCATGGTCTTGCATAACTCTTCTAATGTAATGCTCTTTTCCTCCTGCAAGAAATTTTAATTCAATAAGCGAGGTACCAAGCCCATTTCTATATGGATTCCATGATCGTATTCTTTCATGAGAATCATTTATTGAAAACGCTTGCAAAATCATCCAAACAAGTGACGTTTTTCCTGTAGCATTTCCACCAATGATCGTATTTATTCCATCTTTGAATTCGAACCGATGTAAGCCATCAAAAGCCATGTAATTCTTACATGCAGCAGATACTATCTTGTCTACTGGTGTCAATCTCTCTTCTTCGATTATTGCTCCATCCATATCTCTTCATCTATGGGGTATTGAAAAACCCCACGAAAACATAGCATCATTGATGGTCAATAGGTTTGGAAATAGATACTCTAAACTGTTTTGCAGATTCTTTTAGCGAAGCTAAACCGGGCAATGTTCTACCTGCAAGTAGTTC
>JAKUNX010000017.1 GCA_022451835.1 Candidatus Poseidoniaceae archaeon | reverse complement strand
AACCATAAGACGCGGAATTTCCATATCGCCAAGGCGGGTCAGCAAAGCGGGAAGATTGCTGAAATCCTCACTTAGGACAATTGTCTCACCACCATCGGTCAGTACTTCGCAGTCCTGAGGAATCCTTCCATTAGGGTCGATTACAATGCGTAGTGGTTGGCGCTCGGAGGGAACTCGACGGATGTTTAGGGATGGATTATCACGGATGATTGTTTCAACACCGACAAGAATCCCGTCGCATTCTTTGCGTAATTGATGAACAGCATCAAGGCAGCCTTCAGAAGTAAAACGACCGGCAGATTGGCTACGATCATCGACTGAGCCATTCTTATCAACCGCTAATTTTACTGTAACAATCGGTCTTCTGTGCTCGCACCAATACAGGAATTCACGCATTTGATGTGCTGCCTCAGCTTCAAGTAATCCGGTTTCAACCTCAATTCCTGCATCCTTGAGCACCTGGATTCCCTGACCACGCACAGTTGGATTAGGGTCATAATGAGCAATAATGGCTTTGTTAATTCCAGCCCACATCAAAGCCTCAGTACATGGTGGAGTGCGTCCAAAGTGATTACATGGCTCAAGAGTAATGTAAGCAGTAGAGCCGTTAGGCGAGTGACCTTTTTGCTCGGCGTCATGAATTGCCATTTGCTCAGCATGCAGGCCTCCAAGATGGTCATGCCAGCCTTCAGCGATAATTTGGTTATCTTTGACAAGTACGCAACCGACCAAAGGGTTAGGTGAAACACGTCCTCTACCAATCTCAGCAACTTCAAGGGCACGAGTCATAAACTGAACGTCAGATTCACTCCATCCCATAGTCTGCACCGAGCCTTGCGTGTGGCTTTGTATAATTGAGTGCTTGCTTTTGCCCAATAGGGAAGTATTCATGCGACAAACCCCTATCGGATAGTATGGCCTCTAACGGCAATGGACCGGAAATAATCGAGTTTTTACCGGATTTGACAACCAAGAAAAAGAAAGGTGTGCATCGTCCAATCTATGCTGAAGTTTTCACTAAAGAGGTAAATCAAGGGGATGCAGTAAAAGTAATTCATCTAATGGTTAATCCATTCTCTGGCAAAAAAAGGGGTGAGAAAATTGCCAAACAAGCTAAACAAGTGTTTGAGCAACAATCTATCGAAGTAAATATGCATCTTTCCACCTTCTCTGGAGAGTTGATTGAGTTGGCCGCTGGCCTTACAACCAATGAGACTGATGTGGTCGCAGTTGTTGGTGGTGATGGAAGTTTATCCGAAGTCATAACCGGATTGATGCAGGTAAAATCTCAATGTCGAGTCGGGTTGATTCCTGCTGGTACTGGAAACTCGATGGCTAATGATTTGAAAATCAAAGACACCGATGAAGCGATTTCACGGATTATTGCCGGAAATTATCAGTTGCTAGATCTTGCTAAGGTCGATATGGTTGCTGGACTGCCTGGCAATGAGAATGGAGAATTGATCAGATACAGTGCAAACCTTGTCACTTGGGGACTTGGTGTTGATTCAACAATTAAGGCTGAGGGAATGCGTTGGATGGGTCCAATGCGCTATGATGTTGGAATACTGATGGCAATTATGGCCAACAATCGCCGACATGCTACTCTAACTCTTGATGGACATCCAATCGAAGATGACTTCACATTATTCTTGATTCAAAATAGTCAAACTGGAGGTTCACTGTTGCCACTAGCACCTGGTGCTTCACTCGATGATGGTATGATGGATATTGGAATATTGAAGAAAATGAAGCGTGGTCAAATCCTCAAAGCATTCGGCCAATTGAAGAAAGAAGGCCGACACGTATTCCATCCAATGGTTGATTATCATCGCTTCAAAACATTGGAAATCTCTACGCCAAAGCCAACTGCCATCAATGTTGATGGTGAGAACATTGGCTCAACTCCACTAAAGATGCAAGTAATGCCTGGTGCATTGAAAATTATTCGTTGATCAAAACGAGAAATCCGAGAAATCGTCGTCGTCATCAAAGGTTTGAGACTCCGTTTTTTCTTCATATTGTGGTTCTGACTCTTGAGGTTCGGGTGCAACAGCCTTACGCTTCTTAGCAGCACGGCGCTTTACTGGCGCTTTAGCAGCCTTTTTCTTTACTGCTTTAGTTGAGGTTGAACGAACACTGGAGAAATGTTCAGTACGCTGTTTCGTCTGTTCTTTTGAAACCACATTACTAACCGAAGCACTTTCGCGTTTAGTTGGTGGACTCCAGGATTCTTGCTGACCAAAAGCAGCAGAGCCAACTACTTCAGAATCAGACATTTCTTTATCCAATTTGATTGATTCTTCGGTTGCAACTACAGAAGACGAGCCTCGACCAAAATCGCTAGGTCCATCATCTGTTGAGGAATCTCCGGATAAAGCACTATCAAGGTCGAAACCGGATAGAGCTTCATCTTTCTTTGCCGATTTCTTACTCGATTGTTGGAGTTTCAGTGCCTCTCTGTCTGCTTTATCTTGCTGACGTTTTCGTTCTGTTGGCGAAATCGAACCCGACTTTCTGTCGCGTTTCAAATCAGCGGCAACCTTCTTGATTTTTGCTAAGCCTTCTTCGCCAAGTAAAGTCTTCATAGTTTCTTTAGCACCATCTCTTACTATCATTTGTGATAGCAAAAACATACCAATAGAGCCACCAACACCAACGACTAAGAAGAATGTGATGAATCCAGCACGACCTATGAATGGAACATCACCTAACTTCCACTCATCATCGTGATTACCACTAGAACTTACCACTCTGCCATCAATCTCAATTTTTTCAACCAGAACATAAACTGAATGATAATTATCTGTTCCAACTATAAGATTGCAATTTTCATCTAAGTCATGAGCTTGGCTTCCTGAAGTTCGATGATATCCAGTGTTTTGTTGTTTACCATCGATGGTAAATGCAGAACCATTCGCTAATGTCGAACTAATAAGATAGCCGTGTATAGTAATTGGTTTGTGCCATTCTGATAACGCTCTAAATCCATCATTGATATTCTCTGAAGTAGGGATTAAGCCAAGAATATACCAATCAGATTCTTCTTCTTGGTCAATATCATCCAAATCTACCGTACCTGTACCTCTTGTTTCTGGACTTAGAGGGCGATCCCATTGTTTAATGTCAATTCTCGCTCCTTCGCCGTCTTTCATATTCTCGGCGTCACCGATTGCCATTGATTGTATGGCAACTGCTGCTGTGACTGCAGTTTCCATATTTCTTGCGCCGTTTATTGGGTCATGAGAGTCATAAAGAACACTTGCTGATAGAAAACCGGTAAACTCTATTGCATCGCTGGCATTCTTTGCACTAATTACCTCTTCACCAACTTCACAACCTACTGGTGATAGATTCTCATAAGTTGTTTTGGATGCTCCTAAATTAGTGGTTATCTCAACTTCTTGTTCGGAAAAATCGACGTCGATTCCATTACTTCCCCATTCAGCAGTATCTGCTCCAATACAACCTGCAAGAAACATCGTGCAGACGAGTAACAGTGCGAGTCGAGTCCTCCGCATAATTATGCGAAAGAGGATTTAGTTTGAGAACTCTTCCATCAAAACAAGTTGATTACTCAATAAAAAAAGATGGCGCAGAGAGAGGGATTCGAACCCCCGCGTCTTACGACAGTGGATTTCAAGTCCACCGCACTACCGGGCTATGCGATCTCTGCAACAATTTACCCGAATGGCTACTCTTTGTAGTATTTTGCCCTAGCAAATCGATTTAAAAATTAAACAAATTATTCGCTATTACTAATTTGTTTTCTACCAATTCTTATCGCTGCGATAGATATTGCTGCAATACTTACAATAGCAGTAAAACCGGGAATTCCTTTTGATTCGGTTTCAACCAATCCCTCATCCTCAACAAGACTTTCAATATCGTCAATAAACTCTTCAGGACTCCAACTGTCACCAGTCCAGGCAATTACCGGCTTTCTTTTTGTGTCTAGAATCAATGTAGTTGTAGAATGTCCAACATAATATTCTTCTTCTACATCGACTTCTACACAAGACAGCATTGTGTCTTCTGGCCACTCATAGCCATCATCACACATACAATGCTTGCCGGCACCACTGCCCATCTCCCAACCATGTCCATCACAGACTTCTTGTTCATCCTCGGTACATGCTCCGGGAATTGGGATTGTTGAATCGTCGGTAGAATTTGGCGCCCAAGCCAAATAAGGTGGATTTGAAATTGAGTCCATACCCACTGTACTTGCTTCCCAAGCCATTGCAGTGTCATTAAATTCATGTAATTCCCACCACCATGAATAATCGTCATCTGCAGGGTTTTCTTCGCCAACCGATTCAAGATAATGCCCGTATTGTGAATCTGGTGCAGAGAAATTTATGCTAGCACCATCAAATGCTGAAGATGTAAGGTGCCAACCATTTGATTGAGTAATTTGTTGATGAGCAGTAGTATTGTCGGGGAATACTACAGAAACCGATGAATTATCCATATCGGGTACATTGAGTAGAGATTCGTTGGCCTGCGAGGCTACCCATGCTATGTTTTTACTGAGCGGGTGTTCAACTGAATCTACTCCAACCATTGACTCTTCCCACATTTCAGAACTCTTATTGAAAGTCATTAATTTCCAATACCATGAATAATCTTCAGGTGCATCAATACCATTGATCCCACTCAGCATGGTTCCGTACTGAGCATGGACAGAATAATTCAATTCCCATTCAGCTTCATGTGCAGCGAACTTCGTTGTCGACCACGCAGTTGGGGTATTCATTAGCTCAATGGCAACACCTGATTTATTGACAAAAACTACGGTTGCATCTTCTGACTGGTGCCCGTTAATTTCACCAATATGCGCTTCAATAACATTCTTTTGAACTACTAAACCAAAGCTACTCCAAATCTCTTCCATATCTTCAATGTCTCCAGTTAGATGTGGCCATTCTGCTCCATGCAATTCGGTGTATTCTTTGAGTACCTCGGGAGTATCATAATCAGGATCTACACTGATTGAGATTATTGATACATGCTCTTGGTAATCTTCGCTTAACCCATCATCAACAGAGCGAAGTAATTGAGTAATAATTGGACATACATCAGGGCATTTTGTGAAAATAAATGCAACTACTATGACATCGCCGCGAAAATCTGTCAAATTCATTTGTTCATTATCTTGATTGGTTAGAGTAAAATCATCTACTGGTCCACGGGATAATTGGTAACCCTTGTAAGCAGAAGCTGTAGGTATAGTAGAGGCAAAAAGCATTGAAATAACTAATGTCGCAATTATTGCTTTTTTAGAAACCATGACAAGCCCAGCTGACCAAAATATATCAAATATTCATCTTTGTGTAGCAAAGTTTTCCCAATCTGGAGTGCACCAAGAAGGTAGTTCTGTAACTGCTTCTGGATTGGAAAGACCGATTCCCCATAGCATCAAAAGAACAAACAAAACTGGGAATAGAGCGGTTCTTGTATAGATTCTTGGATCGCCTTTCAAGTGCATAAAGTACGCTGCAATACCATAACCCTTGATTATTCCAACGACAATCAATATCGCCCAAACCATGAATCGAGTGATGGCAATATCTGTGCCAGGGATTTCTTCAAAGAAAACCGCACCAACTTCAAACAATGTGAAAAACATCAATACTTGGAAATTCCAAAAATAAATATCTTTACCCGTTTTATCAAGTAACCACTTTTCCAATCCTGTTGCTGCATGCTCGCCCATTAACTCACCTCAATACAAATAGAATGCTGGGAAAATCACTACCCAAGCTAAATCAACAAAGTGCCAATACAAACCGAAATACTCGATACCTTGCCCATTATCTTCATCATAGCCAATCGTGTCAGCCTTGAATACCAAATAGAGCATAATTAGCAAACCAGCGAATACGTGCAAACCGTGTGCTCCAGTTGCCACATAGAAAATTGAACCTTGGACAGTTCCGACAGTGAAGCCTTCTGCGACAAGGTGGCTCCACTCAACCAACTTTAGTACAATAAACATTGAACCAAGTAAGAGAGTTGCGATTAGATAATTTCTAACTGCTGTCTTCTTATCTGGTAACAAATGTCTCAAAACGCCCTTTGGTGCTTCCCAATCCTTTGACTTCGCAGTCTTTAACGCTAGAACAATGGTATATGATGAGATAATCAAAGCAAAGGTGTTTACTGCACCTGGCAGCATAGTCCAGAAATCACCAGTTCCGGCAGCACCGCCAGGTCGAAGGTAATCTGAAGCGGTTAACACGATATCTCCTTCTGTAGACCCAACGGAACACTTGCCTTCATCGAAGGCCCACTTAGTACACCATTCAGTTCTCACTCTAAGGTATGATGAGAAGAATGTCGCGAATACCATTACTTCAGACATTATGAATACCCAAAGCCCAGCTTTTCTAATGTGCTCACCTTCAAATGGTGCAGAGGTTGCAATTTGCTCACCATTGCCAATGAAAGGTAAATCTTAAAGCCACCAGTTAGCAACACCAATCATAATGATGGTTAGACCGATAGTGCTCAAAACCAAATCTCCGAATACAAAAGTACCTCCTTGGGACATTAGCGGTCTTAATGCTTCAACAAAATCAGGGAATCCCATCAAGAATAATAGTACACCAAAACAGAAAATTATCGGTGATGCTGAACCATGGTGCTCATCATGGTGGTCGTCATGATCGTCATGGCCATGGTCGTCATGATCTTCTTGCGGCTGAATAGAATTGATAAAACCACCAATGCCTAAGAATATCGCATAGATTGTACTGATAATTAGAATTGTAAGACCGGCTACCCAGTAGGTCAAGTATGATAGATGCGCATCAATTTCTTCATGATGAAGATGGTCAAGTTCTTCTTGAGTGACTGTAGGGTCTTCCATTGCGTCATAGTATGCATACTTGGCTTCATCATAGGTATCATGCTTGATACTACCTACGCCAAGTCCAAGTGCAGCAAAAGCAATAATTCCAATTGTCAGGAATGCCCCCGCCATCAAAATGGCTCGGCCCCAAATGGAATTATCCACGTGGTTATTGTGAGCACTCATTCTTCAGCCCCCTTTGGTTTGGCTTTCCATAATTTCTCTGCCACAGATTTCTTATCGCCATGGTCATGATGATGTCCATACAATTCGTTCATGTCGCCTTGAGTAGGAATATCGTGGAAGGATGGTGTTGGTGGTGGTGATGAGGTCGACCATTCAAGTGACCATCCACCCCATGGATCTTTTCCAACAGGTTCGCCATTTCGGCCGGATGAAAAGATATTCCAGACTAGTAATAATTGGCTTATCCCAAAGATGAAAGCAAAGATACTGACTGCCATGTTGTACTCAGCAAAGCCCGTTTCCTCAAGATAAGAATGTGTTCTTCTTGGCATGCCCATAATTCCAAGTTTATGCATTGGCCAGAATGCTGCATTGTAAGATGAGAAACCAATTAGGAAGTGCCACAAACCAAGTTTTTCATTGAGTTTACGCCCTGTAACCTTTGGATACCAATAATAAACTCCAGATAATAATCCAAAGACAGTTCCACCAATAAACACATAATGGAAGTGAGCTACTACGAAATATGAATCATGGAAGTGTATGTCGAGACCGGCTACTGGGAAGAACATTCCAGATATTCCTCCAAGTGTGAATGTTACTAAGAATCCTAACGCCCACAGTGTGTGAGTTTTCATGACAAGGCTTCCGCCCCAAATAGTCGCCAACCAATTGAAAATCTTAGCACCCGTTGGAATCGCCACAGCCATCGTCGTAATCATGAAAGCAGCACGCCAAAATGCGTCCATACCAGATGTTAGCATGTGGTGGCCCCACACAATGAATCCGACAACTCCGATGCCAGCCATTGCAAATACCATAGATTTGTAGCCGAAAATAGATCTTCTTGCACTGGTAGCTAGTACCTCAGAAACAATACCAAACGCTGGAATAATTACAACATATACCTCAGGATGGCCGAAGAACCAAAACAAGTGCTGGAACAATAGGCTATCGCCACCACTGGTAAAGAATACCGTGCCTATCGTATGGTCGAACAATAAGAATACAAGACCGATTATTAATGCTGGTAATGACATATACAGCATGAAAACGCTAACGAAAACAGACCAAGTGAATAATGGCATTTTCATCCATGTTACACCAGGTGCACGCATAGTGAATACTGTGGTGATGAAGTTCACTCCACCAAGTGTTGATGATGCACCAAGCATGAACATACCAGATATGAATGCCGTGGTACCTAAATTAGACCCATATTGAGAGAGTCCTTCGCCGAGATTTGCTTCGGTCAGTGAGGAATAAGGTGGATACATAACCCAAGTAATGTCTGCAGCCTCACCAGACCAAATACCTGTGTAGATTAGTGGGCTTGAAAATACTAGTAACCATAATCCCATAGCATTGATTCTTGGGAAGGCTAAGTCCTTTGCACCGATTTGAAGTGGCAAAACATAGTTCATGAAACCAGCAATCATTGGCATAGCCGCAAGGAAAATCATAGTTGTTCCATGCAATGTAAAGAATGAGTTGTATTCCGTTTCTGTAAGGAAGGTGTTCTCAGGTACGGCCAGTTGTATTCTAAACAATAACGCCAAGAATCCACCAACTAAGAAGAAGAAGAAACCATACAAGAAATACATGATACCTACTTCTTTGTGGTCAGTAGTAGTCAACCACGGTTTGAGGTAACTCCAGAAGTTATAGATGCTGAAAGTTTCTGGTGATCTTGAATAGTAAACCCACATTACAGCAAGAAGAATTAGACCTAATGCTAATCCGACTGCAGTTAGTAATAGAACTAGTGCTCTAACGCTTGGTGCCATCTCACCAGCTGAAATACCTGCTATTGTGGTCTCAAAACTGTTCCACATATCGCCATTGAATCCATCGCCACCATTTACTGCATTACCATAAATGGTAAATTCCACAAATTTTGAATCGTCTGCTGGTGCTGTCCATTCAAAATCCCATGTTCTAAACGCATTTCCTTCACTGGTGTGAGTTAGCCCGCCATCCATTTCTTGGGCTAGGGTTGGGTCAACTGAAGTAACTGTTCCCTTTGATGCTAAAATTCTGAAACCACCGTATCGCTCGTTCCATGGGTCTGCACCTTCGGTACTACCGTCATTATACAATGACATTACATCATTTGTTACTGTCACAGTAAAGATGTAGGTTTCACTAGAATTGTAGGTCTCTGGCAAACCTGTAACGGATACAACCGTATCTGAAGAAGGGCCTCCGTGGCATGAACAGCCGTTGTCACCTGCTGAGCCAATTCCGCCTGGAGCGGCATCAAATTGTGGTACCATAACTAAAGAAAGCAATACTATGGAAAGTAAGGCTATGGTCCTGGTACGCATCAATAAGATCCTCCTTGCTTCTTGACACCGGAATCTACATCGCAGTAATCAATGCCATTTTCGATTGGTGAAACTACGTCCACATAGCCGATCATCTTAGAGTGGTCTAATCCGCAGTATTCTGCGCAGCGAATGTTGAAAGTTCCTGGGTCATCTGGCATAAACCACATCAGAGTACCTCCCTCGAGACCTGGTACTAAATCTTCTTTAACGCCCCATTCAGGTAGCCAAAAGGAGTGTTGAACTCCCCAATAGGTGCTGTTTAATTCACTGTAATCAGACGTGTGAGAGAACAAGTTTAGCACTACTTCATCGTCACATGGGACAACTAAATGATCTCCTGCGGCAGTTGAAAGTTTGTGATTGATTGGTATATGCCCCCAGCGATGGAGTTCATTGCCTTCAGAATCTTCTATTGAAATCGTAGAAGCAGAAAATTTCTTGAATTGTGCGTCTATTAAAGTCGAGCCAAGAAGTGTATTGAGTGCATAGGTGTTAGAATCACTATCAATAGTGACTGTAACATTGGCTGCATCCATATTTGACGAATGCTGGATTGTAAGGTTGCTATCGCTCCAAGTAACATCTATACCGGAAACTCTGGAATCATCTTGCCAAGTTAATTCGTCCTTGTATTCAAATTCCCAAAACCACTGTTGTCCGATTACTTCGATATCGAATGCTTCATCATCATCTGGTATTACCCAAACAGCTGTATTGGATGCAAGTGCAAGAACAACTAACCAAACGACAATAATTGTAGGAAGAACATAGAATAAAACTTCGACTTTGGTATTGTGTCTGTCTACGGGAAATGAACCAACAACTATGTGGTCCAAATCTGTAGTATCCGGAACAATGCTTGCTCGGTACCTAATCATGGCATAAAACAACCACGCAAAAGTGATTATACCTACTATAATACTCCAAAAAAGAAACTTATCGTAGAGTACAGAAAAAACGGTATCGTCTGCCACCATAGACTTGACCTGTTTGACCGCCCCCCTAGTAGCCCTTAAGGGTTGCCAAAAGATGCCTTTGCCGAAATGTTTTATCGCGTTATTCAATGGCTCTCAGTACCTCACTTTTAATCAACCAACATCAATCTTAGTTTTCATTTTATTAAATCGCCGAACCTTAAGTTTCATACAGTTTATTGAGTGCCTAATTATAGCGTAATTTGGCGGAAATTGTGGGGTTTACCGACTGTTTGCAGACTACTCTACTTGGTGAAACACTGCTAAGTATACATGTAGTTCCTGGTGCCAAACAATCCGGGTTAATTGAATATGACCAATGGACCAAGAGCCTTAGAATTGCGGTAAAAGCTAGGGCTGAAGGTGGCAAGGCAAATAATGCATTAATCTATGTTATATCAGAAATTCTCAATGTTCCAAAACAAGATATTGAAATTATTAGTGGTCAAAAATCGAGAACTAAGAAAATAAAAATCTCCAACCATGATGAACAACTGATTAAAACCGCTTTGAAGCACAATTTAGAGTGATAATATGTCTGGTCAAAATCGTAATGATCGTAGCGGGCTTGGAAACTATGAGTTACGCTTCGGTAATGCTGGACAAGCTATTGGTGAAGCAAGGCGTAGAAATCGATTACATAACTGGCCGATTATTGTTGAAGGACCTAGAGATCGTCGGGCATTGATTGCTCTGGGATTTACTGGGCCAATCGAGGTTTTAAATCGCGGTTGGACAATTGAACGAGTTGTCGCTCATTGGTACGAAACATACGGCACTAGAAATGAAGATGCTGGCGGCTCGTCGGTATGTTTGTTGATGGATTGGGATAGAACCGGAGGTAGGTTACAAAGAAAGATTGCTAATCTAATGCAAAGTTTTGACATGTTGGTTGAGCAAGAAACAAGAACGGTTTTATTGAAAAATTTAAAGCCAGAAACGCGAGTTGTAGAATCGCTATATGGCATGGCAGACCGACTTAGGTTTTACATCAACAAAGAGGACAGATTATGAGATTTACAGTAGTTTATAAGAGGGCCGTTTGAAAATTGCAACATGAGCAAGATTTTGACTTACAGTTTAGCACTAATTTTCCTGATACAAACACTTTCAGTAGTACAGGCACAGAATGAAGACGAGCAGCAAAATATCGTAGAGGTGGCCAGCGGAACTGGTTCCCACGACGCTTTAGTCGCTGCATTAAGCCATGTCGAGCTCGACATAACCCTCAGTGGCGATGGTCCGTTTACCGTATTTGCCCCAACTGACCAGGCATTTGAGGACGCTGGCATAAATTTGGATGATTTTGATACAGAATCTGAAAATGAAACTCTAAGAGATATTTTACTTTACCACGTTATCTCTGGTGCTGCTGTCGATGCATCTAATGTTACTGATGGCATGACTGCAGAAGCTGCAAATGGTGATTTGCTGACCTTTGCTGTTAATGACGAAACAGTTTCCGTGGGTGAAGCAACCGTAACCACTGCTGATGTCGAAGCAAGTAATGGAATCATTCACGTTATCGACACAGTACTCACGCCACCTGCTGATGATCCTGTTGTTGAAGAAACTGTAGATGATTGTGATGTAACAATTGGCATAGACAATTCTGGTTATGCCTACGACAAAGACTCTGTAACTATCAATGTTGGAGACACAGTATGTTGGAAGTGGACTGAATCAGATATGCCACACAATGTCGCAGAAATTGCCGACATTGGCAGTAACGAAAGGTTAGCTGGTGGAGTATATTCTGGCGCCGCTGAAGAAACCGTTGATTTCTCCTACACGTTCACTGAGAATACTACATTCTATTACGCTTGTGAACCTCACATCACAATGGGAATGAAAGGGGAAATTGTCGTTGGAACTGGTATTGACGCTAACAAAGTCGATACCAGTAGAGGTGACAAATCTGAATCGACTCCTGGATTTGTTGCTACTGCCTCAATTGCAGCACTTATCGGTGCTGCTGCTTTCATCTCAAAAAGAGATTAACTGGCAGTGTAATAAAATATTATTACCCCTGTATAAGCCAATATAAGTAATGTAGAAACACAGATATTGACGATGGCAGTAATATATGCTGCATTAGCAATACCTCGATCTGGATGAGTAGGGTTATTATCAGTAATTTTCTTAGCAGAAATCGCAACAAGTAATGCCGGTATTGACATTATTAAACCACCGCAGGCAAAGGAAGCGATTGCTAAGACTAAGGCCAATATAGCGTTGGTTTGAGGAAACATAGCAAAATGCGATGCTCCTAGGGGTATTTCTTGTGTTGGTTGAACCTCGCCACTGATTACATTATCTGCTTGAGGCATAGTTCCTTGTGATTCAGCTTCTTTCCAAAAATTATCGCCTTGGTCAGGGTTCATTTGATTCCCTCCTGTGCTGTGCTACAGCTTTTTTCAATAAAAACTCTATTTGAGCATTAATCGAACGAAATTCATCATCAGCCCACTGTCGTAATTGATCATGCAATTTAGGATCGATTCGAAGTAGTACTTTCTTCTTCATTCCTATTTCCCCTGATAACAATCACTTTAATCTGATCTTGCAAAATAATTACAACTTCAGACGTTGTAATATGTGTATAATCTAAAGATGATAGACCCTAGAGAAACGATAGAAATCAGAACCAATATTCCAACAGTGAAATAAAATGACTTTGGTGCCTCTTCCTTGGTTTTCCAACCTTGCCCTCTTACGTGAACCCCTTGCCTAACAAAAGTGTATGCAGCATAGCCTGCGCAAAATACTAATCCAATGATATTGCCAAAAAGTGACCAAAATAATCCAGTATTCATTCTTTCACCTCACTGATATAGCGAACCAGTATTTACTACTGGCGTAGTGTCTGTCTCTGAACATAGAACGACTAACAAATTACTGACCATTGTCGCTTTCTTATCTTCGTCCAATTCTATGATGTCTTTGGCACTCAATTGCGCCAGGGCTAGTTCGACCATGCCAACTGCACCGTCAACGATCTCTCTTCTTGCTGCAACTACTGCACTTGCTTGCTGTCTTCTTAGCATTGCTTGGGCAACTTCAGGAGCGTAGGCTAAGTGGCTGATTCTCGCTTCTAAAACCTCTATACCTGCTCGGCTTAATCTTGCTTGAACTGATTCTCTAAGTTCTGTAGCAACTACTTCTTGATGGCTTGAAAGGGCCACTCCTCCCAAATCCTTCTCTTCAATTATGTCATATGGGTACTTGGTAGCCATTGCTCTAAGTGCTGCTTCACTTTGAATTTGAACATAGTTTTCGTAATCATCAACTTCGAATAATGCTTCAGCTGCATCAAATACTCGCCATACAACCACTGCAGCAATATCAATTGGGTTTGCATTGACATCGTTAACTTTCAATTTTGCCGACTCAAAATTTCTTATCCTAAAGATAACCTTGGTTTTCTCGTATAATGGATTGACAAACCAACGGAAACCTTCGGTTTTCACTGAACCAACATATTTACCAAAGAATTGACATACAGCAGATTCATTTGGATTAATCACCACATATGAATTCCACATTACAAACCAAAGTATAGCAATGATAAGTTGTAATAATCCACCAAGTGCAGCCCCCAATCCGCCTAAGGCATAAAGAATAAAACAGCCGAGAAATATTACTGGTACGACTAATAAATGAATAAATAGTCCTAGCCACCCACTGAGTGATTTTATTTCTACATCTCTAAATTGTATTTCGTCTATTTGCGCTCCTGCTACTTCCATAGTATCTCCTGATTACCCGATATCTAATACTATTATAATAGTATTGATATGATATCATAAATATATCACTAATCTTACTAGATAATCTGCTCTACGACTATATTTCGTCATTATGGATAAGAGATCTTCAGGTATTATTCTGGTTGAGAATAAGACCATAATTTAGTAGTAACAATTGCCATAATGACTATTTTAGCAAAATCCCATACTAGGAATGGTTCAACGCCCCACTCAAAGGCTTGCGCTAAGTCGACAGAGTATGATTCTGCTAGCCAAAGTGTGCCAACAACATAAACTGGAATCATTGCTAATGTCCAGCAGATAAGTTGTGCCTTGATATCTGCAACTCCAGAGTTTCTTGAGCGATCAAGACCTTCTGCAACTAATGCAGATGCGAATGGGAAAGCCAACAAATAACCTCTACTGGCTATTAGCTTGCCACTATCAAATAGCATATCGCCGCCTTCAGCAAATACTGGAGCACCGATTGCACCGACCAACAAGTATAGACAACCAGACAAGAAAGCATCATTTCTCCTGAGATATACTCCAGTAGCAAGTACTGCAAATGTTTGGAAGGTGTACGGAACTGGAGTCCAAGGTACAGAAAACGCAATTTGCGCACACAAAGCGGGCAATCCAGCAAAAAAAGAAATCGAAATTGCTCTCTCCAAAATAGTAGATTCTTCAGAAGATAGTGTTTGATGCCAAGTTTGCGGTTTAACCCAATTAAACTGATTGAACATGAACATTGGTTTAATTGGCGGTTTTTAGTGATTCAGTATAGACTTAGGGATAGGCGGTTGCCAACTGCCATTTTTCCTTGAATGGTCTAAAATATGCCAATACACAGTAGTAATCTGTTTGTTTTGGTCCTCAAGAAATTCGGTGACATCGTTTGGCTTCATAATTGGTGGAAGGTTTTTCCAGGCGCTCTTAGCAATCACTGAAAGAGGAAACTTTGACAATGCAGGGCCATTGACTGGAAGTTTCCATTTGGTCAACCATTCACGTTCCACCAATTTCACTTGCTGGCATGCATCACGAACTTGCTGCCAAGTATTGCCTTTTCCTGATTTAGATTTGGTCAATAACGTATCATTAATCGATGAGTCAACTGTTATCTTACAATCAACTAATGGTTGAACCATCCAGGGCGCCATGTAACCAGCAGGCGCTCTAAACCATGGACGGAAGTTCGCTTTGGTAAAGTCCGATATTAGTAAAATTGCTTGCTTTATTGAGTCCTGAAATAAGTCACTATCCTCAGGCCATGCAGACCATGATTTATGATCTAAACCATGACAACCAATAGTTAATCTATCTGTGAAATTTTTGAGTAAATGGCTTAACCAATCACAAAATTCTTGACTTTGTAGTGAATCTGCAATGACAAACAAGGTTACTGGTTTGTTATGGCTAGATAACCAGGTTTCAAAGCCTTGCATACCTTGAATAAAATCTGCTGATAGGCTATTCGACTGAATTGGTGATTTAGTACGTGTTGGATGACCGTGATGCTTTGGTATGTGTCTAATATCATCACAATCTACTGTCAACCAAGTATAAGTCAACTATCTCCACCTCGATTAATATCGATTATATGTAGTCGGTGAGGGACTGTTCGATTACCGATTTCAATGCCGATAAATTCCTCTACCGATTCGCCATCCCACTGTTGGCAAACTGATGCTGCTGTAGCGAGTCCGGCTTCATTATGCGGGTGGACTGTAATCTCGATACGAAAGAATTCTTCTCTCGAAGATAGCCATTCCAAAATCGAATTAACACAACGAATCGTTATTCTTTGGCGACGGTATTTTGTGCGTACCCAATAGCCTAAATTGTAATTAGAATGTAACAATTGTAACTCATCACCAAGACCAATTAGTCCAATAAAATCATTATTTGAATTATCCAAGATTGACCAAAAATGAATCTCATCAGAATTTGCTTGAGACTCAACATCAAACAACATATCTCTAATTTGTTGCCTGATTTCTTTATTCTTGTCTAGCCATGGTAATGCTGAGAAGGCAGAGTCCGGGTCTTCATTGAAGGCGTTTAAAATCGGCTTTAAGACCAATTTATCTACAGGCCGGAGAGTTAATCCGCCCTCTACTACAAGTTCTGGAGTTAATGTCATCGTTTTACCTCATGATAAATGGGCTATTGCTCTAATAACATTGGAGTCATTTGGATAGTTTGTTTGAGCCATTTTTAACATCCACTGTAGGTGTTCTTCACGACCCAAATAACGCATGATGGTTCCAATATGAGCCAGCATATCGAGATTGCCATCAAGATGTGGTCCTAAATTGTCTAATTGTTGGGCTGTCTGCGTGAGTTTACCTGTTTTGATTAGTTCAAGCATAGCAACTACCTCTCGATAGACCTGTCTTTCATCCCATGCTTGTTTAGCAGGCCAAGGCCAAATTCTACCATTAAATTGGGGTATCGGTGCTGCAGTTGTATGGTTTTCCGAAGTTTGTATTGCTTCGCTCTGTATATCATTATCAATGGGAATATCGGGCACTTCTGGGGTGTCATCAGGTAGTGATGAGACTTCATCATCTGGGATATCTGGTAATTCCGGTGTTGCTTCAATAACCTCGTTTGAAATTGCTGATGCAAGGGATACTGTAGAAGGTTGATTTTCTTCCGATAGTAATTCAGGTTCCATATTTCGTAATTTGTTTGGACCTACTGAGCCTGTAAAATCGTCATCTGACTTAACTGAATCTAAGAAAAGAGACCCTTGCCCTGTGTGTATTGGTTCTGCAACCTCTTCTAGTGGGTTAGCTTCGGGCAGGATAAAATCAACTTTGCTTTCGGGTGCGTCTTCTGGTGAAAGTTCAACTTCTTCGGGATCTGCATAATCTTGAACTTCTGATAAAGTTGGACCTGAGCTAGTGATGAAATCAAATTTACCTTCTTCAGCAGAATCGTCAGCAGCAAATTGATCGATTTCAATGGTAACTTCGTCAAGTGATAACACCGCTTCAACGGCGTAGTCTTCTCCTTGAGAATCGTCAGTATCATCGCCCAATAGAGTTGTCATAATTTCTGACTCTGCCGAGGATGGAGTGGCCATTGGTTGATCCCTTGCTGAAACAGTTAGGTCGTAGTAACATAACTTACACTCCTTTGCGCCAATTTCATTGGGAGTGCCACAATATGGGCAGATATTTTGAACGTTAGAAGACTCCTTCTTCCGCCATCCAAACATACTACCGACCAACCTATAGGCAACGGATTGAGTGTTTAAGTGATAGGGTTTCACGGTTGAATTATAATTCATTTCAATCAATACTATCATTTGGTGAGCGATATTGGTAATGTCATGGCAAAGAAGGGTTCTGTTAGAAGGATGGACAGTTCGATGCCAAAAACCACCAATACGAAGATGGATTTGGGTGATGAAATGCCAATTTCATGGAAAAAGGGCCAAGAGCATTTTCAACGATTTACTGAATTAATAAAGATTGAACTTGAAGATGAAACAGCAATGGTGGAGGAGCGCTGGAAAAAATGGAGTAAACAAAAACTGGTAAGTGCCGGACTTACCTTATTTGACCTAACTTCTCGTAGCCAAGGTAGATTTTATGGCGACCCAATCCTTGTTTTTGAACAGGCAGACCGTAATAGAATGCCACAGCATAGATTCAGCCATGGAGATATCGTATTAATCTCTAGAACAAGGCCTTGGGGGGAAAAGGTCTACGAAGGTATTGTCCTTGATAGAGGTCCAACAAGAATCAGAGTTGTAGTTAATGAAAAACCCAAAGACGTGAAAAAGGGCAGATGGCGAATTGATAAGGGTGCTAATCGAATTGCCCATGACCGTATGCATGAAGCATTGATTGCATTTCATTCAACCGAGTCAACAGGCGGAACACCATTGCGAGATTTAATTTTGGCTTCTTTACATGACCCGGCTGCTTCAGCAGCACGACCGCCAGAAATCTCTGGAAAAAAGCAACATGTCCAGACTCAAATTGATTCAACATTGAACGAATCACAACGAAATGCGGTAGAACAGTCTCTTGGCTCGAGATTAAATCTAATTCAAGGACCGCCAGGAACTGGTAAAACTTTCACAGCAGTTCATCTACTGAAGCAGTTAGCTCATATGGGCAAGGGCCCAATACTTGCATGTGCAGAATCAAATGTTGCAGTTGATAATTTATTAGAAGGATTGATTGATATTGGTGTTAAAGCAGTGCGTATTGGCAAACCGGTAAAGGTAAGAGAAACCTTACGAAATAGCACTTTAGATGCTTTATCAGAACAGCACCCTTTGCAAGAGGAAATAGAATATATCAAGCAACAAAATGATGAACTTAGAAAAAATCTAAGCTCGTTAAAAGGTAAAGAAAAGGGACTTGCACACCGCGATATCAAAAATAATTTCAAAGATATAAGAAATTTAGAACATGATGTTATTGCTTCCCTACTGGATAGTGCTGAAGTGATTTGTTCAACCACAATTGGTGCTGGACATCATGTCCTTGGCGATAGAAAATTCCCAATCGTACTGATTGATGAAGCAACCCAAGCAAGTGAGCCGAGTGCCTTAGTACCAATCATTCGTGGATGTAGGCAATTAATCTTAGTTGGAGATCACAAGCAACTGCCGCCAACTGTGATAAGCGATAAAGCCGAAAAAGGTGGACTAAACCAATCATTATTTGAGCGATTAAACAAGTGTGGCATACCAGCACACATGCTAACTACTCAATATAGAATGCACCCCGTAATCAGGGAATTCCCTAGCGCAAGATTCTATGATAATAAATTAGAAGATGGTTGTAGTGCAGATGACAGGCCAACACCTGCAGGACTTTTGTGGCCTGACTGGGACAATCCACTTGCTTTCATACCCATTGAAGGTAGTGAGTTACAAGAAGAAGATGGCAGTAGTCGGTCAAACTATGCCGAGGCTGCTAAGGTTCTTTCAGTTGTTAAAGGACTGCTTGAAACCGGTGATTTAACTACTAGAGACATAGGGGTCATCACTCCTTACAATGGTCAAGTTAGAGTATTATCTGACTTATTCCAACAAGCAGGGGGAAGAGAAATTGGCGGTCCATTTAATGGTCTTGAAATAAAGAGTGTTGACGGTTATCAAGGAAGAGAAAAAGAAGTGATTGTTTTCTCAACTGTTCGTGCAAATGAATCTGGAGAAGTTGGTTTCCTAAGCGATCGAAGAAGATTAAATGTTGCTCTAACTAGAGCAAAGCGTGGATTAATAATTATTGGGCATCCCACTACTCTGCGCCATGATAAAACATGGAATTCATGGCTTGAATGGGTTGATGAACGCAATTTGTTCGCTTGGCATTTATCTCAAGATTAATGCGTAGATTGACAAACTAAGCCATTAAGCATATACCATGGCGGAAAGCCCAGTCAGCCTTCACCAAGGAGGTGGCACTCTTGCTCAAGCAGTACTTGCTAGTGCCCCCGAAGGTATGCTAATTGCACCGATTTGGAAGCGTATTGCAGCGTTCATGTTAGATGTCTTGCTCATTTCCATCATCTTGACTTTTTTGACAAACGGTCAGCTAACTTTGAACTTGCTCAATTTTGAATTAATTAATGGAGGGGCTGAATATATTCTTTTCTTCGCCTCTAATTGGGCGATTTTACTGACCTCTCATTGGCTATATTGGAAATATACCGGAAGGATATATGGTCGTTCTCTAGGTCAAAGAGCGTTTAGAATAGCAATCGTGCACGATACCGGGACTGTTTTGGAGCAGCATCATTGGGGGCCGAGAGCAGTCGCCAAATTGGTCTATCTTTTACCATTGATTGGCCCACTTTGGTTTGGCTTAAGAGACGCTTATAATGCTCGTTCAAAAGAGGCCGAATATCGTACTGCGATAGATAAGAAAAATCACACGGTGGCAGCGGTTGATTGGTCTTTACCGGTTGAAACAAGAACTAAACTAAGATAAAGAACGATTAGACATCTATTTCAAGTATTACTGATTGTTCCTAATGAATGGAGGGTCTCAATGAGCGATGAACATTTCACACGTGCCCCGCCAATCGAATGCCGACTAATGTCTGCTTCGATGGAAATTGATGATGATGATGAAGATGTAATTCAAGTATCTATTGAAGTTTCCAATGAAGACGCAATGCCAATCGGTGGTTTGGATATTTTTATTCAAACCAGTGATAATAAGAAAGTTGAATCTGATGAAGGTATTAGTTCACTTGGCCCAGGTCTCACTCGTAATTTCACATTTGAATTCCCTCTGCAAAAGGGCACCTGGACTTTTATGCTTAGATCCCCCAATGCAGTTGCTGATTTAGGGCCTTATGATCATGATTTCACTTACAAAGCAGATAAGGGCAGAGTATACAACAACAATATTGGTAGCGGAATGTTCACTGATGCTTTCACTAATGACTTAGATGATTTTGGCAAGGTTGAAGAGCGAGGTGTAATCGACGCTTCTAAAATTAAGATGACTTCATACTTTGGCGAAAACTCTGCTGGTGGGGCGACTGCAATCACCGCCGGCAGTGCCCCAGCCGAAGAAGAAAGTGCAATTGATGCCCCTCGCACCCCTCCGTGGGAGAAATCTAATGACCCGATATTATCTACTCCTATTCCA
>JAKUNX010000169.1 GCA_022451835.1 Candidatus Poseidoniaceae archaeon | reverse complement strand
GCAACGCTTGGAACTAATGAATGAGTCGGGAGAATTCTAATTTCGCAAATATTTGTGAACATATTCGATGTAGTGTTATATGCTATCGCATGCGATAGGAATTTATGAGTAAGGCAGCACCTATTGTGTTATCTTTCGTTGTTGTATTTTCGGTTTTAGGTTACATAGCCATGGATTCTAGTTCAAATGAATCCAATGAAGATTATTTCATCTGTGATAACGGAGAAAAGATTTCCTCAAATTTACAGAATAATGGTTTTGAGGATTGTTCTGATAGTTCTGATGAGGATGTTATAGACCATTCCAAACACCTTCATGCTGACCCCGTCTTAGAGGCTATTTTAGTTGAAATTGAAGGCGAACAATTCGTTACTGGAAACGTGATTCATGATCATCCCATGGAAGTCCGAATCAATTGGGTAATGCAATCTGCTGATGGAATATCAAGTGGAGATAATTTGGCAACAGATATGAATGGAGCTTGGACATTCAACATAGATGTTGAAGATAGAAGTGAAAATATCTCGATTACATTTAGAGCACATAATCTTCCCGAAGACACCTGGTCTGATAATCTTACAATATTGATATCAGCAGAACAAGTAGATGGTTGCACAGATAGTTCTGCAAATAATTACAATTCAAATGCAAACAGTGATGATGGTAGTTGTGATTATGATGAAGATGATGACGGAGTATTAGATTCAGATGAGATTGCAGGTTGTACTGATGAATCTGCAAATAACTACAATTCAGAGGCTACAGATGAAGATGGAAGTTGTCAATACGACCAAAACTCAAACAATTCTGATGAAAATACTGCCCCAAGTTGTGATGTGGGGGGCGATCTAACTACGGATGTAAATCAAGTGGCATATCTTGATGCAAGCAATTCCAATGATGCAGATGGCGATACGCTTCAAAATCCTTCATGGCAAATTATCGACGCCCCGGAGGGCTCGACAGCCGAAATAGTGAATCCGTCAAACATATTTGCTGAATTCACTCCTGATGAGATTGGGAATTACACAATGGAATTTTATGTTGATGATGGCGAAGATTTCTGCAAAGAGACACTTGTTCTAACTGCAGTAATCACAGTTCCAGAAATCACTCCATACACCGTATCACAGTCACTAACTAACGGTACTGAAATGACTGATATTACATTCTCAAGCATTGGCGGATATATTGTCTCAATGGAAATACATCCTGAATTGCCTGAAGGCTTGTCATTTGATGACCAATCTGGAAGGATTAGTGGAATTCCTCAAGAAGTAATGCCAGAAACTACATTCACTGTATTCGCCAATAATTCTGCAGGCTCTGGAACTGCAAGTGTTACATTGACTGTGATTGATGTGGGCTATGATGCAACAGATTTAGCTCAATTTTGGTTGGACTTCTTCCAATGCCAATCAAACGACGATAGACCATTTGTTGACGATCTTACAACCTCAAATACAGAAAATCATCAATGCGAAGTATCTATCACGTTGAATGAAACACACTTGATAATCACTACAAATGGGCTTCCAAATCATGATTTTGAATCGACATTAGCATGTTCAGGTGGTGGTGATTGTGCCACAGCTCAGTCATACACCTGGTCGATTCCTAGGAGTCCAACTAATGATACCTCGGGAGGTCATGACAGCACAAATTGCCCCGAATCCAATGGTGACAAAGAATGCGCCCCAGATAGAGGTGCTGTTGCTGTTGCAATCAATGGGGTTCCTATCTATGGCCCGGAAGATGGCCCTGGAGGTGATGCCGTTGCTGCTCACCATGGAGTCTACAATGAAGATAGACAACCTATCGAATTAGGAATTTGTCATGGCCATGCTGCGCAAGGTGGTACATATCACTACCATGCAGATGGCAATTGTATGCATTGGCATCCCGCAGAAGGAGAATCTATAGAAAATGATTATGATGAATCTACTATTCAAGCAGTAGCTCAAAATACCTACGATGGTAATCATTCGAAGGTGATTGGAGTCGCATTTGACGGCTATCCGATTTACGGATTTTGGGGCTATGATGACCAAATGAACGTAGTTGAGATGAAAAGTTCATACGAATTAAAAGATGGACAAACCGGATACAATGGAATTGATGATTACAAGTACACAGAAGGGCGAGGCCACCTAGACCGATGCAACGGTCACTTTGGCCCAACTCCGGAATTCCCTCAGGGGATTTACCACTACCACACGACAATTCAAAATGGAGATGGAGACATGGGATTCCCATACTTCCTAATCTGCTATCAT
>JAKUNX010000168.1 GCA_022451835.1 Candidatus Poseidoniaceae archaeon | reverse complement strand
GCACGTAGCAACCTGAAAAATCTGGATTCGGCATTGGAATTGCCAGATCCCTATGGTCTAGGGTTTGAAAGAATAGAAGATCCATTAGAAAAAACAAGAGTACAATGGATACATTTGGAAGGGCGTAGAAAATTATTTGGCAACGTAGCAAGAAATTGGATGCTGAGATATTGGCGCTCAATAGTTGGACTAATATTAGCATTCACTGCGATGCTGGGGATTTTCTTTCCAGAGCAGATTTCAGAAAAGAATTGGCTAGTAGTCCTGTTGCCATTACCAATATTATTGGCTGTCATTCCTAATTTAATAGCGGTTGAATCAGCATGGCATGCAATGCAGGCTAAACTTTCTCTTAGAGAACAAGGTGGGCTAACAGACGGAGTTCGACATACTCTAAGAGTCCAGCCAGGTATTGATCGCATCATTGATGGATTAAGAGATCACAGGCGGACAAATTTAGTTAATACTGTGCTGATTAGTATTTCATTTTCAATGATTTTGTTGGCAACTGCGACTAAATCTGGATCAGTAGCTTGGAATCTTGCATTGTTGGTTTCTGTAATTGTCGGTTTTATCTATACATTCCACGCACAGTACACTAATTTGAGCGTTAAGCAATTAGGAGATCGGTTTCCAAATTTGGTTTTTCACGCACCAACTCACCATCAAACGCAGTTGGGCAGCATCCTTAGTGATTTACTTTCGGCACATTTAGATCCAGATTTAGAGATAGAATGGAATAAATGGAAACAAAAATTCCACAAATCGTTAATACCTGGAAATGATAAAAAGCAAGCACTTGAGAGGCTTCTATACATATTATATTTACACAATTTAGGAGAAATAACCGATGGCGAGGTTATAGATGAATTTTCTACATTTATGGTTAAAGGAAAACTTGAATCAATCATGTATGATCAGGAACGCGATTTCAACTGGCGTACAATACAGAGGCTACTTTCTCATGCAAAGGCTTGGCAACCAAGCGCCTTCAATTTACTTGATAGGTTACAAATCGATTTGTTGAGTGGTAAGCCAGAGGTTTCCAGAGCAAAATGGCGGATGGATGTTGCTCTAGATGACGTGTGTGTTGGTGGTGCTACCAATTTATTCATCGTGTTAAATAATCAGACATTCAAAAAGCGTGTTGTTTCTGTCGAAGTATTGGTGCCAAATGGTGAACCAGAATCTCGAACTCATCGTTTTGAGTTGGCTGCCTGCCCTCCGCCTCGGGGCGGATTGAAACTATCTGCTAGCAATGACGAAGACTGCCTCGATTGGATTCCAAGGTATTTGCATAAGGGAGTAGTTTTGTGGATGAATATAGCTTGGAATAGAAATTTCTATGGATTAACAAATATACAAGTTATGCTTAGAGATGAGGATAATATTGTGTTAGAATCAAAGGTATTAACGACTAATGTCAGCCGAAAGACTTCCAATGTTTTGAGAAAGCGAATGTTTAGACTTGAAAGCGCTCGTAAGATAGGGGAAATGGACATACCATATTCTCCTTGATGGATTTTTACAATATCAATTGTATGCGGTTGGCTTATTTCCCCCGCACCCTTCGGTCGGTTTGACGGGTGATACGTAATGGAAGCATGGGATATACTTGTTATCGGTGATGGCCCCGCAGCACTGCGCTCTGCGAGTGCATCAGCAAAAAATGGAGCCAAGACTTTGCTAATATCTCCAATGGCTTTAGGCAATGGTGATTCGTCCGCACTTGATGGCTTGGCAGCACCTATTCAAGAAATGAACAATAGAGGCCATCGTGAAGATACTATAAAATCTGGATATTTTCTTTGCGACCAAGACATCGTCACTGCTAAAACCAACATGGCTATTGATGAAATGAATCATTTAGAAAAAGCTGGAGTAGTGTTTAGTAGAGATGCTAAAGGGTTACCATTAACAAGCAAAGGTATAGGCCATTCAAGTCCTAGAATTGTTGATGCAGGAGATGCATCAGTAAGAGATGTTCAACAAGTGTTGGAAGAACAATGTATGAAACATGGAGTTGTTAGAAGGGGCGATCAATTGCCGGTTATGTTAGTCTGCACGAAGCAAAAAGTCGATGGCGTAATAACACTCGATATGGTAAATGGCAGATTTTTGGCTATCCAAACCAAAGCGGTAATCATCGCTGATGGCGGATTTGAAGGAATCTTTAATGGCACAGGCATTGGCTTTGGAATGGATTTAGCATTACAATCTGGCTTACCTCTTAGAGGCATGGAATTCATTGCTAAAACCCCATTTGGAGTGGCAGACACAAAATTGATTCTGTCATCAAATATGCTTGG
>JAKUNX010000167.1 GCA_022451835.1 Candidatus Poseidoniaceae archaeon | reverse complement strand
CAAGCGGACAATGTTTGCCAATTGAAAATAGGCCGACTGATGAAGAACGTAAGTCAGGTTGGGAAGCACCCAAATTATCTGATGCTGAAAGACTGGCTCATGAAAATCGAGTCATCCCTCATGACTTAGCAGCAATTTCGGTTGGATTGATTGATGGAGATGTTTATCTTGATCTTGATTATGTTTTAGATTCCAATGCTGATGTAGACATGAATGTAGTGAAAACTAGCGATGGAAAGTATGTTGAATTACAAGGTACAGGAGAAGAGTCTACTTTCTCTGGGGAGGAATTGTTTGCGTTAATTGCCCAAGCAGATGCCGGACTTGATGCATTGTTTGAAGTTCAAGCAGCAATCCTTGATGGCATAAATTAAAATTGGCATCATTGGAAGAATTCAAATGTCAAATCATGTCGCAAGTACTTGCGGGTAGGTAGCTTAGTTGGGAGAGCGCAGCACTGAAGATGCTGAGGTCGCCGGTTCAAGTCCGGCCCTACCCACCAATTGTTGTAATTTCCATTGATTGCCAACATTAGTAATTATTTTAGGTAATTTATAATCAATGCATTAATTTGGTAGTTTTACTTATGCCTGTCATGGGCGAGGATATCGAGCAGGTTGACGAGCCCTTGGAAGAAGTTGATGTCGAGCAAAAGGCTCGAGATAAAATCACCAAAGAACTCGAAGAAATACGTCGCAGAAAAACGAAAACCAGTAAGCGTAGATTCTTGACCAATAAGGAAGATTATGTTTTATTCGCTGGACTAGGCTATGGGATTCTTTTCGCTGCACTTTTGGTAGGAATGTCAAGTGGAATCTTTGGTTCATCAACTACTTTAGATCATAAAGCCTCAGAAACTTTCCTTGATACTGGTGATGAGTGCTTAAACATTGAAAACGATCCTTGGATACTAATTTTCCCAGAAAACGATAATGAATATTTTGACTTATCAGGTAGAAATCTACCTGATGGATTCGCGTTAATGAATTACACCATACTTGAATCCGTCTCCGATTCTTGGAGTATTGCTTCATCTGAGGAAACTATTACTCAGGTTTCAAATGGAAAAAGTTCGATGCAAGCACCCTTTGATGAATTGCCAGTCGGTGAATTCAGGATAAAATTCACCGTTAACATCTACAATCAAAGTAGTGATCTTGTCAATGCCTCCTTAGTAGAGGATTGGAGTGAACCTTTGACTAAGGAAATTGACTTTGAACTGGAAATTAATAGTGGAGGATTTTTCACTTTCTTGCCTTTTGTTGACTCAGACTCTCATAGAGAAGTAAGAATTACTGAACCAGGGCCAAGAACCTGTTGGACAACAAAAGACCTTGGTGATTGGGGTTACCTGTTAATGGCTGCTGAGTTGGGTGGCGGTCGTGAAACTGCAATGCTGACCGGAGGAACTGCTGGAATTCCTGCTTGGTGGATGGCTTTCATATCTCTGTCACTGTCTGCAGTAACACTGTTGATTATTTATCCTGTAATGTACAAGATTTATCATCAAGAAACTGATGATATTCTTTCTAGAGGTCACATCGCTAGAGTTGTTGAAGATATCATCGGTAAAACCTCAAAACGGCTGCATATTGACGTCGATTGGGAACTATACAAACTCGAATCGAGAGAATTATCGATAGATATTATGGTTCCATACAAAAACACAGACGGCACATTGTCAGATAGCAAAGACATCAGAGCAGAGATTCTTCGAGAAATTCTTGACGAATTTGCTATTTTCCGTGTTTTCAAACCAGTTCAGTTAACTGTCAAAACCATTGGTGTTAACCAAGCAATTGACTTTGAAAGCGGTATTGGAATCGGAACTGGTGCAGAAGGAGCGGATGTTGAGGATGAACAAGACTATGCTAGTTTCTTCTCTGAACTCCACACACTATCAAGAGTAGAGGATGAGGTAAGAGACAGTCTTGATTTATTCTTTACTAGACGTAGCGATGTAAAAATGGAAGGTGCAGTTGTTACCAGTGATGACCGCGTTATTTTCGTATCAGTAATCTACAAACCTACTCAAAGATTTGCATTCTTTAGATTCAAGAAGACTACTGATGAGGTTGAGGTAGAATTATACCGCTACATCTCTGAAAGAAATCAAGACTTATTGGGTAGTCAAGAATTGATCGTCAAGGCTAGAAATCAAGTTTCCACATTAGCCGATCGTTCGGGTGCTGGCAGGGTTGAAAGTGCTAACAAAAATGATGACAGAATTGTTGCTGTTGCCAAGCAAGACGGCCTTGGTGGAAGAATGTTACAGACTAATTTTATTGGAAACACGCTTTCAACAGTAGAATAT
>JAKUNX010000166.1 GCA_022451835.1 Candidatus Poseidoniaceae archaeon | reverse complement strand
TGGCCTTTCATGCGCTTGACTGTGCCGTGTTTAACCCCAGGCTCAAGCTTAGTTTTCATGGTTACAGTTTTTGGCTCCATTGTTCCCATTGAATTTGGCTTAAGCCGTTTGAAAGTAAATGAGAAGGCGCCTCCTTGTTCGGCTTCAGCAACCGTGATATCGATACTGACTTTGATGTCACTTCCTTTAGGTCTCCTCGAGCCACGCTGATTAGTTGCTCTATGTTCGCTTCTACCAGCAAATGGATTGCCGCCCATACCTCCTCGCATACCGCCAGAAAACATCTGTCCAAGTACATCTTCAAAGCCGCCACCCATATTACCAAAATTGACGCCACCTCTGCCGCCACCGAACATATTAGCCATCTGCTGTTGTTGGTCATATTCTCGTCTAGATTCGGCAGTACCGATTTTGTCATGAGCTGCTTGAACCTGTTTGAATTTGGCCTCTGCTCCGGCGTCATCAGGATTCCTGTCTGGATGAAATTGTCTTGCTTTTTTGCGAAACGCTCGTTTGATTTCGGCGTCACTAGCATCTTTGCCAACGCCTAGTACTCGGTAAGGGTCTGCCTCCGCCATTGGTTGGGCTTCCACACCTCTACCTCATCAATATTAGCAGGGGTAAATTTGCTGATTGTGGGGAAATTTAGTTTTATTTGTGAGCCGACGCGATTATATTTGATAGGCAATTGGCGTGACAAGCCAGAGGTTGTACCATGTCCAATGAAACTGAGAAAAAGCGTTCCTTTGAGGATAGAGTTCAGGACCGTCAAGACTGGATTGAGTCCCAATTTAGACGAATTTCCCGTGGTTCTTGGGCCAGAATTATCCGAATGGCTCGTAAGCCTTCGCCACAAGAATTCAAGCAAACTAGTATTGTTTGTGGAATCGGCTTATTCGTCTTAGGTGCGATTGGTTTCGGACTACTTGTTCTAATGGACAACTTCTTCCCTTGGTTAATCCACGACGTAATTGGAATTGGAAACTAAGTTTGATGGGTGATATATATGGTAGAAGCATTCGTTGCGTTTGTAAGATTTGAAGAAAAATTGCTATTGTTGCGTAGAAACAAATCCGATGGCGACTTTCCTGCTCTATGGGATGGAGTTTGGGGTATTGCTGATACCCAAGAAGAAGTGCTGGCAAGAGTTGCTGAGGCAACCAGCATCCCTGTAGAGAATCTACATTACCATTCCACCGGCCCAGAACGTGGTATCGATATGGGTCGTTCTTTGGTTGATGTAATGCCAATCTTGGTAGTTGCCTCTTCTGATGAAGTAACTCCAACTGGCAGATACAGTGAGTATGAGTGGGTTGACCCTGGTGCAATACAGAATTACAACTGTATCTTTTCCAACATCGATATGGATAATGCTAACTCACTGTTTAGAGAAATGTATGGATCGGTGGGCTCTTTCTTATACATCGTAAAAACTGCAATCGGCTCAGAGCAAAGAGTAGCAGATGAGATGCATGCAAGACTACACGGCAGCGGTTCTCTAACTGCACTTCAAGGCGATATAATGTCTATTCTACATCCAACAGGAATGCGCGGATATGTATTTGTTGAATCAAGTGCTATCTACCACGTTGAAAAATTGATTGGGCGCTCAGGAGGTAGAGATCCAACCTCTCGTAGAGGAATTAATCAAACTCCATTGAAGAATGCTAAGACTGTATTGCCAGGTGAAGCACCATTGGCTGATATCTTGCCATATCTTGAACCAAAGGCCGTAACATCAGGTATTGAAGTCGGATGTATTGTCGAAATTATTACAGGCGCTTTCAAGGGTGAGAAAGCACGTATTTTGAATGTTTCAGAGACTAAGGAAGAAGTTAGTATGGAATTGTATGACCAACCAATACCAATGACTGTTAACATGCGTGGAGACCACGTTAGAGTTATTGAAAGAGTCGAGTAATGCATTCAACATATAAAAACTCATCTTTTTGATTGTTTATATATCAAACATTATATGTAAAGCAGCACTCATGTTGGTTATGAGTGATAGAAACTTAACACCATACATGCTTGCCGGGGGACCAATATTACTGATGGTAGCTTTTTTTAGCTGGCCACAGACTTCAGAAATCGGATCAGATGCAACGGATATTCTGTTTGCTGAAGATAGAATGCCATTGATGATGATGCTTGCTATGGCAACTATTGGTATCGTTGTTATGTTTGGCGGACTTTACTTACTGGTTCAACAAATGAAGAAGGGTGCTGGAGAAATGCACAAGCAAATGCTTACCTTAGCAGGCATGTGTATAATCGCTGCATTAGCCTTGTTCATGGCTGGGTTTGGCGGCAATGTAAATGCCATCAATGCAATAGATTTTGAAATTGATTCCGAAGATGACCAGGCATGGGAAAATGAGGCAGATCAAGCGGGTTCTGTTAGAGGCTCTTGGGATGCTGCCAATTCC
>JAKUNX010000165.1 GCA_022451835.1 Candidatus Poseidoniaceae archaeon | reverse complement strand
TGAAGACGGAGCTCTACCTTGGGGAGATTTGCGTCCAGAAACGCTTGGTGAAAGTGATCCAGATGATGGCGGGCAGCGCACAGTCTTGCCATTGTATGGATTTTCTGAGACGGGCATCAAAGCAATAGCGCTTGTCACTTTCCTAGGGCTTATCGCATGTCTAATTCGTTGGACTGGAATTCATTCAGCAGCCATTCTATCGCTTTCTCCAGCATTCATTTTTTCTATTGGACGGGGCTATGAAGAAGTATATTTGGCAGCGTTTTGTACGCTATCATTTATTCTATTGACCGGTATTGCTTCAGCCAAGAATAGAATATTACAAAATCTTGGAGGAGGCTTAATCTTCATGCTTATGCCTTATGCCAAAGGATTTGTCACAGTTAATGGCGTTGTTATTGGTGGTTTATTTTTGGCTTTACTTACGACTGTTTGGTGTGAAATACAGACACGCGGAGGTGAAAAGACTCGCTGGATGTCTAAGCCTCATATTGTAAGTATTGCAGTTTGCTCAATAGTTTCCCTTTCAATGGTAATCCTTGGCTTAATCGGCTACAACAGTACACTGGCTACTATTGCTGATTATCCTGTTCGTTACATGAGTGCTTTTGCCTTTTCACTGTTGGATGTCGTGATTCTGTTCACTTTGTTTGGCATGGTTGCTTGGCCTTTTGCAAGGCCAATGTTATCTGCAATAGTTTCAATCGAAGATTCAGATATTGCAATAATGGCAGGATACATTGTAGGAATAATGACGGCTATCGTTTTCTATGTAGCAGCACTTTGGACTTATGAAGCTAGTATTTGGGGTGCAGAATGGCCAGGCATAGTCTGGACCATGGGTAACAATGGGCGATACATCACTATGCTGTTTATTCCACTTGTACTCTTGCTCAAGTATCTCTCCCACCATACCGAAATACCAACCTATGACTCTCCTGGCTCGAAATTAAAAGTCATGGGAATCACACTTTTCTTGTTGTTACCGCTTTCTCTTCTTGCCTCGGTTCACGGACAAACTATGTGGACGGACGAGGCCGCTGAAGCAATGAATCTTGAGGAACAAGATCACTTTCTATTTGTCTCCGAAGATACACTCGCAATGCATTGGCTTTACACCTTTTATGCTCCGCTTGACGCTGAAGAAAAACAAATTACTGGCCATTGGCGATCGATAGATACTGCGTGGGAATTTGATTTAAACACAACACTATTACATGTAGATACTCTTGTCACTTCGCCAGATGTAACAGAAACACCGGATGGGTGGATAGTTAGTGCAAACGGAGAAGTTGATTTTCTCAACGGTGGAGGAGAATGGCGCGTTTTGACGCGCTCCTAACCTCAAGCGTTCTTGTCGTTTTGGACTTGAATACGGACATCTTGAGCAGCAGCCTTGCATGCTTGCATAGCTTTTCTTACTCTTGTTCCGGCAGCGGAGTTGCCCTTGTCATGCTTTGCAGCATCACCAAGTGCGGTAGTTAATTCGTCAATCATTGCTTGTACCATTGCTTCTACAGACATAGTCCGGTCGCTGTTGAAACGGTCTTTATCTCTTGCCCCTACACGGTGACAAGAAATAACCGGACATCATCACACTGTAATGCGGTTTTTGGGCTAAAATCCGACAAAAAAGGCAAAATTCTTGATTTTTCTTGTGAATTATAAATTTAGAAGGGTTTGAAAGCCGAGCACATTAGGATATACACGAAGGGGTGTCGAATTGGGATTCGAATCTGAGTTGAATCTTCCAGACCCTGACCCAGTTGCAACCCAAGAATGGGTCGACTCAATTCTTGCAGTAAGAAATCAACTTGGTAATGAAGAAGCCCGCAGATTACTACTTGCTACCGTTCGTGCAGCTCGTGAATCAGGCGTCGATATCAATTTGGTTCATACTCCATATGTCAACACAATTTCACCGGCGGCCCAAGGCGCATATCCTGGAGATTTAGCACTTGAAAAGCGTCTCCATGATGTAATTCGCTGGAATGCAATGATGATGGTAACCCGTGCTAACAAGTATTTCGACGGCATTGGCGGGCACATCTCAACCTATGCTTCAGCGTCTCATGCATGGGAAATGGGTTTCAATCACTTCTTCCGCGGTAAAGACGGGGATGGTTCTGGCGATCATCTATACTGGCAAGGCCACGCATCTCCTGGAATTTATGCAAGAGCGTGGTTAGAAGGCAGATTAACCGATGAAAACATCGAATTGTTTAGGCAAGAAGTTGGCGGCAAAGGCCTTTCTTCTTACCCCCACCCAAGACTGATGCCAGACTTTTGGGAATTCCCCAGCGTCAGTATGGGACTTGGCGGTATGACTGCAATTCACCAAGCAAGGTTCAACAAATACCTCGAATCTAGAGGCTGGTGTAATACTACGGGTTCTCGAGTATGGTATACAATGGGTGATGGTGAATCTGATGAGCCAGA
>JAKUNX010000164.1 GCA_022451835.1 Candidatus Poseidoniaceae archaeon | reverse complement strand
CAGGACTAGTAACCTTTCATGGTCAGACAGGAAATATTATGTTTATTGGTTCTACAACAGATAATACACAACACTTTTTTGATGAAATTAATGATTATGGATTTGATTTAGGTGGCGCGGGTCCATGTGTTAGAACTGCTATGTCTTGTGTTGGAGCGGGGCGCTGTGAAATGTCTAACTGTAATGAACATAAAATCCATCGATTACTTGTAAATAATTTTGTTGATGACATGCATCGCCCAGCATTACCTTACAAATTCAAGTTTAAAGTATCTGGATGTGCAAACGATTGTATGAATTCAATTGAAAGAGCTGACATGTCTGTAATTGGGACTTGGAAAGATGATATAAAAGTTGATCAAGAAGAATTTAAAAAATATGTATCTCTGAAAGGAAGAAAATATGTAATTGATAATATCGTTACACGTTGCCCTACCAATGCAATATCTCTAAATGATGATGACTCAATTGCAATAGATAATCAAAACTGTGTTAAGTGTATGCATTGTCTAAACGTTGTTCCTAAAGCACTTCATCCAGGAGATGACAAGGGAGTGACCGTTCTCATAGGCGGAAAAAGGACTCTTAAGATTGGTGACTTGATGGGAACTGTGATTGTGCCATTCATGAAACTTGATAACGAGGAAGATTACGAGAGACTGGTAGAGATAGCCGAAGAGACAATAGATTTTTGGGCTGATAATGCTCTTGAACATGAGCGTTGTGGTGAAATGATTGAGAGAATAGGGCTGGTGAACTTCCTAGAGGGTATCGGAGTTGAGGTTGATCCTAATATGGTATCAAACCCTCGTGAAAGTTCTTATGTTAGAACAGATGATTGGGACCAAGAAGCTCAGAAATGGTACGAACGTGCTGATGAGAAAAAAGATACTGCTTAAGGACAAATTATTATGACTGAACAAAAAAAAGAAATGAGATCGCCAATTGAAACCGGATGTCCAGATGGTTTTCAGTATATGCATCCAACCATGAGAAAGAACTTTGGGCAGTGGAAATATCATGAACATCCTAAATCGGGTGTACTAAGACATGTAGCAGAGAGTGGCGAAGAAATCTGGACTGTCAGAGCTGGTACACAAAGAATTCTAGATGTATTTACTCTTAGAAAGTTATGTGACATTGGAGATAAATACGCAGATGGATACGTTAGATTCACTATTAGAAGTAATATTGAATATATGGTTAAAGATGCGTCTAAGGTCGACCCTCTCATAGAGGAACTTAATAAAGAAGGTTTTATTGTAGGTGGAACAAAAAACAGCGTCGCTATGATTTCACATACTCAGGGTTGGTTGCACTGTGACATACCTGGAACAGATGCTTCTGGTGTTGTTAAAGCAATGATGGACGAGCTGATTGATGAATTTAAAGGCAATGAAATGCCAAACAGGGTTCACATGACAACATCGTGTTGCCAAATAAACTGTGGCGGACAAGGAGATATTGCAATAAATATTCAACATACTAAACCACCTAAAATTAATCATGACTTAGTTTCAAATGTCTGCGAAAGACCATCGGTTGTTGCTAGATGTCCAGTGGCTGCGATTAGACCTGCAATGGTTAATGGAAAACCCTCATTAGAGGTTGATGAGAAAAAATGTATTTGTTGTGGTGCGTGCTATCCACCATGTCCTCCAATGCAAATTAACGATCCTGAGCACAGCAAGTTGGCTATTTGGGTTGGTGGAAATCACTCTAATGCCAGAGGTAAACCTACATTCCAAAAACTCGTTGCAGCTGGAATACCTAATAATCCACCAAGATGGCCTGAGGCTACAGCTATTGTTAAAAGAATCCTAAAAGTTTATAAAGAAGATGCGCGTGATTGGGAGAGGATTAATGATTGGATTGAGAGAATTGGCTGGCCAAGATTCTTTGAATTAACTGAGTTACCATTTACCAAATTCCATATTGATAACTGGCGTGGTGGAAGAAAGACATTAAACTCTTCAGCATACGTAAGATTCTAAAACTAAAGGTAAGGTATGAAATTCGGAATTCTTGTCAACGAGGGACCTTACCAGCACCAAGCTTCCGATAGTGCATATCTATTTGCAAAAGCTGCAATCGATGAAGGCCACGAAATTTTCAGAGTTTTTTTCTACCATGATGGTGTAAATAACGGGACAAGATTAGCAACTCCTCCACAAGATGACAGACACATACCAAACAGGTGGTCAGAATTAGCTAAAGAGCACAAGATTGATTTAGTGCTATGCGTCGCTGCAGCTCAAAGGAGAGGCATGGTAGATTCTGACGAGATGAAGCGTAACAACAAAGACGCAAATAATATAGCGGATAATTTTAGAATCTCTGGTCTCGGACAGCTTATAGAGGCAGGGATACAGGCTGATAGATTTATAACTTTTGGTGATTAGTATGGAAGAAGAATTAGAATCAGAAGTTATAAAAAAGTTTTTGTATATCAACAGAAGACCTCCGCATGG
>JAKUNX010000163.1 GCA_022451835.1 Candidatus Poseidoniaceae archaeon | reverse complement strand
GCAATGGGTCCATTGATGGGTATAGTGATGAAAGAATGTGCTGGCGCAGCAGATGGAAAACAGGTTAGTGCATTATTGAAAGAAGTGATTATGAGGCATTTGTGATGAGATTATTATTCTCGCTTGTCGTAGTCGGGATATTTCTTTCATTCTTACCTGCTTACGAAGCAGATTCAAGTATGAGCAGGTGGGAACTCGACTTAGAAAATGGATATATCTCTACTAAGCCACTAGTCGTTGAAGAGAACGTAATCGTGAGAACATCAGGCTTCTGGACTGGAGAAGACAGACCCTCTGTTTACAGTTTCAATCTCCATACGGGACAAGAAAACTGGAGATATACGAGTCAAAATTCAACACATCATGACATGAGTCCGCTAATCTTTGTCCCAAGCGGACAGGGAGATTGTGGCAATTGGTCAGACATGCTAATTGTTGGGTGGACTGATGGATTAGTGACCGCACTAGATTACAATTCTGGAGGTTTAATATGGAGCTCGAAAACCGAGGTTATTACCTGGGGTATAACGGGTTCAATGGCACTAGATTGTGACGAATTAGTAGTCCCTACAAGGAGAGTCCTGTCTGTATTTTGTTTGAGTGATGGGAGTGAACAGCTTCGTGTTGATCTACCACAACTAGGCTGGAGAAATGGAGTCACAGTTACCGAAACATACTATCTGCTAGGGAATGAGGAGGGTGTACTCAACATCGTTACTAAGGATGGTGGTGTGACAAATATTTCCTACAATCAAGGTAAGATTCGCCATTCGCCAATTCCCACACCATATGGAGTACTCGTACACCTCCAATTACCAACCTCATCAGAGATTTATTTGGATGATATACTACTTTCTCAAGAGGGCTCCTCACCAGCTATACCTCTTCAAATCGACAACGACATTTACCTTGCAACTAGTTCCCATGTTATTCACATAAATTGCGATGAAAATTGCTCTATCGTTGGAAGGTCAGACTTCTATTCAAATGGTGAAATCGTGGGTCAAGAAACCTCTGACGGCACTCATAAAATCTGGTTTCCAAGAAATACACAAGAGGGAGGATGGGGTACTGGAGTTCCTGGAGATATCATTGAGATTTACAATACAACTCACGACACTTACACAACTGCAGGACCAGGTTTTGGCAATAATGGAGAAATCGTACTGGGCAATGACAATGGCGTACTAATGGTTCACAACATTCCTGAATCAGTTCAATCTTTGGAACCTGTAGTTGTTGAAGAAAAAGAAATCATAAGCGAGAATTCGACAAATCCAATACATATATTCGTTGTAATTTTAATTATCGTAACAGGGATTTCTCAAATAAGAAAGAATTACCAAATGGCCAACAAATTTGGTCTTTTACTTCTCTTAGTAATTGGAATCTCTGTTTTGCCGGACCTTAGCACAAAATGGTCAACGCAGTTACAAGAATTAGGAGATAATGAAGAGGACTGGGATGAGGATTGGCCAGATGAGTGGAGAGGAACTCAAATATTTGTGATTGAAATGCCTGGAGGAGAGAGATCTATTGGTGGATTGGAAGGTTACACCAATGTTGAGGATTTAACAGACGCAGCAACGTCTCAACTAGGAATTGTTGTGGAGAAGGAAAGCTACGACTTTGGTGATTGGATAACATCCTTCGATGGGCATACTGGTAACGGTTGGGAATTTACTGTGGACGGTAAGCGCTCTACGGTAGGTATGACATATGCAGAGATTGAGGAAGACTCAGTTATCAGATGGTCATCAGCGTGAAGTTCAAGATGTGTGCCCGCTAGCGTTGTAACATGGTACTGACAGATGGCGTGCATGGACCAACCCTTGCCCCATATGAAATGCTATTTGTCAATGCAGGATTACTCGCAGTTTGCTTCTATTTACTATGCAGACCAACAAAATCAGCAGGTAGAGAAATTCTTGTTTTAGCAACAATAGGTGTGGCTGGTGCCGCCAGTAGAGTATTGTTGGAACCCTTCCCTAATGTCCAGCCACTAACGGTGATGTGTCTGGTAATGGGAGCAACATTGGGCGCAAGGCGAGGAATGGCATTTGCAGTTATTGCCACTATCTTATCCAACATTATCTTGTCAGATGGTTGGTGGACTTTGTTCCAAGCAAGCGGTTGGGCAGCCGTTGCTATTACTGGTTCTCGTCTTAATCTAATTTCTAAAAACAGTGTAAACATGTCAAAACTAATTCCTGTTGCTATTGTTTCCTCAATTCTTTTTGATTGGTGGGTATCCTTGTCGATATATACCCCAGGAATGACGTTATCTGAGTTTGGAATATACATCCTCAATGGATTGCCATTCGATGCTTTACACGCATTAGCAAGTGTTGTCTCAGCCGTCTGGATCGCACCTTGGTTAACCAATCTATTATTCGCTGAAGTTGATGATTTAGTTGTGAAAATCCCAGTAGGTGATTATGATGTCAACGCCACTCAGTGAAGTTACGATGGTCTTA
>JAKUNX010000162.1 GCA_022451835.1 Candidatus Poseidoniaceae archaeon | reverse complement strand
TTCTCCATCTTCTTAGATGCAGCGGCTTGCTTTCTAGTTGATGCTTGAGTGTAAACACTTTCTGTCAACTCAACTGAGGTTGGATATGGAATATTGATGCCTTCATCGCTAAATGTACTGTCGATTGTTCTTAGCAACCAATCCCTTGCCAGCCACTCATCTGAATAGTCGTTGACCCAACCAAATAGGCGGAAAATTTTAGCAAAGTCACCAAGTTCAGTAAGAAGAACTTGAGGTTTTGGCTCATCGATGATATATTCACAGTCCCTAGCTATCTTGATCATGGTTAGTTTAACGTGTTCTGTACTTTCACGGTAATCGACACCTACATCGATAACAATAGATATACGACGAGCCATCCCATCACCGCCACCACGAGCGTGGTTGATGATTGTTGATTGAACTAGAGTATTGTTTGGAATGACTACCAGACGTTCATCTCGGTCAAGAACCTTAGTTGAAAGAATACCTGTACCAACAACTGAACCCCATGTACCATCAACTTCAATTCTATCACCAATTTCAAACGGACGGTCTATTGCCAGTAAGAACGAATTGATGATGTTACCAAGTGTTTGTTGAACAGCTAAACCAATAATTAGCGAGAATACCGCAAGTGATGCAAGAACACCAAATAATTCTACTCCGATTTCAGTCAATGCTAGGTACATACCGCCAAACCATACTACAAATCTAAGGGTAAATGTTATCAGAGGATTACTACCTGAAACAGTGACACTTGACTTCTCTGTGAAACGGTCCATGACCATTGGAATAATGTGTTTGATTGATACGCTTGCAATCGAAGTCGCAGTCAAGATATAAATCGCTGAGAAATACGGTGATAGCCCATCATTGAATGAGGCTTGGTTTGAAACCCACAATATTGATAATTGTGCTGAACCAACAAACAAAAAGAAATATGCGCGATTTGCCACTGGACGGTGTAATTTGTCATCCCATGCGGTATCAGTCGACATTACAACTCGACCCCAAGGCCTTACTACAGCATACTTTACTAGATAATAACCAATTGCAGTTAATACTATACAAATTAAAAATTTGATACCAGGATGTAAATCACTTGCAACATCAATCTGCTCATTAACTGAACCAATTACATCATCAACTATACCCAAGTACTTCACCAGTACCCCGGCTAGAAATGTTCATGTTTTGAGTCTTCCCCCTATATTTAGCAACAAAAAAACTCAAAATAGAAGCACTGCTAAACATTAAGAGAATTTGACGAATAATACTAATCGAGATAAAAAACCGATTATGAACGGGAAATTAAATGATTTAAACCATACCGTAAGTAATTATCGCATTACCTTGATAACCAGTATGTCAAGCCCAAACTGGTTGGTATCATGGCATCACACGAATTGAGATTTTTACAAATACAAGTCAGTAAGGAGCAGTGTCAATCATTGCCGGCAGCTGAAATAATGGAGATATTAAAATCGTTAGAATATGTAAGTGCAGTATCAACAATCGGAGACTCTCCGGAATACATTTTAGCCATAAGATATGATGACCATTCAGCATTGGAAAACTTCAAAAAAATCTCTCAATTTGAAATTACTCGTATAATTGAGGAACAAGAAGGTTATGTTTTAGTGCAGGCCAAAACTTTCGGACCATTACCAATGCTAATTCACAAAAATGAATCTGTCTGGTTACAAACCCCATCTGTAGTTTCTAGTACCAATGGCCTATTTATGACAGTACATGGCACGACTAAAGGGTTGAAGGACTTCCGTGACGGCATTGCAGAATTATTGCCTTCATCAATCAAGATAAGAATTAGTAAAGATCTCAAGGCAGATTGGATTGCTGCTCAGCAACTAACACCTAGACGCAAAGAAGTGTTGGAATTAGCGGTAAAGTTAGGATACTATAGTACACCAAGGAAATGTACTCAGCGAACTTTAGCCGAAAATTTAGGTGTTAGGCAAGGAACTGTAGCAGAGCATTTACAATCGGCTGAAAGTACAATTATTCAGTCATGGGCTGACCAAGCGCAGTAATTAGACTCCTCGAGCAATCATGGCTAAACCTAGTAAGAATAGCAACGAACCTAGAATACGAAATACGATTCTACCTCGGCGTTCCTCGCTAACATAATCTACCAGTCTGCCTCCAACAAATGTCCACAAAATCATGGCAATTAAACCGCCACTAGTTGTTATTGCAGTAATACTTAGAATACCTGTCCAGCCACCACCAAACCCTTCCAATGCTAACCACATAATTGCGAAAACAAATGCCCACTCTTTGCCGTTGATAAACTGCATAAACAAGCCGGTTTTGAAACCAAGAATAGGAACTGAGGTCACTGTTCGTTCTGTAAGTGATATTAGCGAATTACTTTCCACTGCTTTGTTGATTAATGCAGGATTTAGCGTGAAAACTCTAAGGGCAATTGCGAAGATAAATAGCAACCCAAAATAATGTAAGACTTGTAATGCAGTGCTACCTTCTTC
>JAKUNX010000161.1 GCA_022451835.1 Candidatus Poseidoniaceae archaeon | reverse complement strand
CAACCTGATACGCCGCAGACCCATCCTATGCCGTAAGCTTTCAACCACACACCGTTCCAGGCGTTGTGATCTATCCGGTATTATTCTCAGTTTCCCGAGGTTATCCCAGAGCATAGGGCAGGTTATCCACGTGTTACTGAGCAGTTCGCAAAGAATCTAATTTCTTTCTACTCGCATGGCTTAATCGAACTCCAAAAGCGGTCGCCTCTGGCAGGATCAACCAGATTTCTCTTGTTATGATCCTTAGGTTACCTGTCGCATGATTTATTGCTGTCTCTAAAAAAATTGGCGAGAAAATATTGCACTTGAGCTCTTGCACAAAAATACATCATAATCTCGATCACCTTCCTGACTCTGAACCATGATGGTTTTTCAGAATCGCAATCGCTTCGGCTTTACGTAAAGAGAGGATAGATTTCTTCACCGTCCGAAGACTCAGAATCTAACGCCGTTCTCAACAACGCAAGCAACTCAGCCACTAACATCCCATATATGAATATACCCGATGTTGAATGGTGGAAAAACGCGCAACTGCGAAACAGAATAGCAAAATTTTCTGATTCAAAATAGGGTTAAATTTCAATCATTCTGCACCAAAGAATTGTCTTATCATTGGATGCATTTCCATAGCTTGTTCTTTCTGAATTTGCTCATAAGTTCGCAATATGATACCTACAGCAAGTAACAAACCAGTACCCGTCGCGTTTCCGACTGTACCTAATAAATCTGCACCGGCTGCCAGTAAACCGACGAAAGCCCCAGAGAAATAAGTCACTGGAGGAATATAATTTTCAAGAATCTTTTCTAGTACCTTAGGGTTCTTTCTGAAACCTGGTATTTGCATACCTGTTCTTTCAATCTGCTTGGCAACATCTTTGGTACCCATATTTGTCGTATCGATCCAAAATTTAGCGAATACCATCGAACCAACAGTCATCAATACTACGTAGAACACAACGTGTACCATAATTTGGGTCAAAGTATGCCCATAAACATCTCCAGTACTATCTAATAATGGAATTAACCAATCATTTACTCCATTAACCATACTGGCATACCAAGCAAATCCTCCGGAAGCTGTGGTTTGCCCCTGATCATATGTTCCGATATATTCCGATAAGGATCCGTAACCTTCTCGGCCCAAGAATGGTGTCTGAGAGAGAGTAGGATGACTCCAGAATAGCAGAGTGAACATATTGATGTTAGCAAGTAATGCAGCCATCAAAATAACTGGAATATTAGATGCATAAACTAGTCGAATCGGATATTTACCTCTATGGCCTCTAACTTTACCGTGTGTTAGAGGCAATTCAAGTTTACTAGATTCAGCATAGGCAACAACTAGGAACACAACAATTGAGGAAAACAAAGCCGCAAGAGGGTTTACGTGAGTCAGCAAAATCGCTTCAAACCCTTCGAATTGAATCATCTCTGAATTAGTCGCCCCTCTAAACATATAGAATATCATTGGAAGTGTACCAGATGGTGGATTAGACATAGAATAACCAAGTCCACTAGTTACCGGAAGTGGAGATAATGTTCCCACGAATGTAGATTGTGAAACACCAGCAGCAATAAACAATGACATACCAGAACCAATACCCCATTTGCTGACTAATTCATCAAGCAAGAATACTAGATATGAACCGGCAAATAATTGTGATACAATGACAAAGTTAGCCCAGCCCATTCCATAGGAATCTATGAGAAATTCCATAGGATCTAGGAAACCATAAGTTTGAGGAATCGCTTCAATTGGAATCATAATCAAAACAAGAAGTTTCTGAACACCTTGGTACATCGCCTTATCTTCAGAGTTTGATAAATCAAGTCTGATAATCTTGGCACCAGCGAAAAGTTGCATAATAATTGAACCTGTAACGATTGGACCAATTCCCAAGTGCATGATTGTACCTGATGCACCTGCCATAATCGAACGGAAACCGCTAAACAAATCCAGTGCTTGACCAGATAGACCATATAGCATTACGTTAGTCATAGCGAAGTAAATTATTAGAACAAAAGTAGTTGTCCACATTTTTTCGTTAAATCGAACGTGACGTTCAGGTTTGGTAATTGTTGGGTACACATCTACGAATCGGTGAAGAGCATACAATCGGCTGCTCTTATCACCGCTCCACATGAAACATGTTAATGCAGCTGCTGCACCAAAACCAAGCAGTAGTATACCTACTAAGAAGAAACCAACACCATCTTCATAGCCGCCCCACTTTCCTGGCCTAACATACCAAACAGCGATTCCAGCAATCGCAAGCCATCCTAGAAGTTTACCATAGCGACCTATAACTGGCGCATCCTTCAAACCCTCTGGCAAATCTCTATTGAAACACCACATTAGGTAAGCAACATAGATTACAGATAGGACCAAACCAAACTGAGCAGCATTTCTTACTGCATCAATTTCACTAGATAGTTCATCTGATTGCCAGTAAATTAGTAGACCAAAATACAGAACTCCGGTCAATGCGATTGCCCA
>JAKUNX010000160.1 GCA_022451835.1 Candidatus Poseidoniaceae archaeon | reverse complement strand
AACATGCGTTTGTTAAAATAATCTTTGAAGGCGAGTATCAATATTCAAATAGATTGGAATCTAGGGTTTTATGTACCAATGTTCAAAAGGTGCCGACTATAGGAGAAGGGTGATGATGATGGACAACAACACTAACGTGCTAAAAACAGGAACAAGTACTCTTGGTATCACTTTCAAGGGCGGCGTGGTTGTAGGGGCAGCCCACAGAGCGACAATGGGGCACTTCATTGCCAACAAATCTGTTCAAAAATTATTCCAAATTGGAGACAAACTCGCTTTAACAACCCCAGGTTTAGTTGGACATGCTCAATCTCTTTCTAGAACTCTATCTGCGGAAGTTGCATTGTTTGAACTGCGCCGACAACAACCGATGACTGTCAAAGGAGCAGCTACATTAACTGCAAATATTCTTTCAGGTAGACCTCACTGGGTACAATTGTTGATTGTCGGCGTTGATGATGATGGTGGCCATGTCTACTCTATTGACTCTGCGGGCGGTTCTATTCCGGACGTTTACTGCGCAACAGGTTCAGGATCACCATACATGTACGGTGTCCTTGAAGATGGCTTTAGGCCAGATATGTCAGAAGCCGAAGCATTGAAACTTGCAGCCCGCGCCCTACACGCATCGGGACAGCGTGACGCTGCATCAGGCAACGGCATGGATCTCGCAGTTATTACTAACAAAGATGGCTTTGTACTACAAACTCAAGACCAAATCAACAAGTTGCTTTCTTAATTTTTTATTCCCGCAGTTTTCTGCAATGTGCTAGACACATTTGTCATTAAACTGTGGCAAACCAAAGGTGGTAAAATGCGCCTAACATTTAAAGAATTAAAAGATGAAATTGCCAAGATAGTTCCTAAATCAATTGACTATAAGGTTAGCTTAGAGGCTGGAGATATCGCTATCGTGACCGATGTTCCACAAGAGTTTGGTGGAGGAGACGGCTTAGTTGGTAAGATTGCTAAGAAGATTAAGCGTAGAATCAAGATTAGACCAGACCCAAGTATAATCAAACCTGAGCAAGAAGCAAAGTCAATTATTGAATCAGTTATTCCTGAAGAAGCAGAGATTTCTCAAATTTATTTTGATGGATGTTTTAGTGAAGTAATTATTCAATGCCATAATCCAGGTGAAGCTGTAGGCCGTAAAGGTGCTAACGTAAACGAAATTAGAGATAAAACAGGTTGGATTCCAATTGTAGAAAGAACACCACCAATTTTGTCCAAGACTGTCCATGACATCAGAGGATATCGGCAAGCAAATGTCGAGGAGAGAAAGAAATTGTTGAAGGACTTTGGACTAAATATGCATCGGCCAAAGCGTCCAGGTTCGACTTGGGCTAGAGTTACTGCTCTCGGTTCTTATAGAGAGGTCGGTAGAGCATGTCATCTTGTTACCACTAATGAGTCTCGAATAATGATTGATGTAGGGGTTAACGTTGCTAATGACTTAGATCCAATGCCATTTTTCAATGCTCCAGAGGCTTTACCTATTGACAAACTTGATGCAGTAATTCTAACACATGCTCATCTAGATCATGCCGGAATGCTGCCAGTTTTATTCAAGTATGGATATCGAGGGCCTGTTTTCTGTACGCCACCAACAAGAGATTTGATGTTGTTACTCCAATCTGACTATCTGAAAATAAGTGGTTCGGAAGGTAAGGTTGCTCCATACAGTATGGAAGATATTCGAACCTGTCAAAGACATGTGATTGATGTTGCTTGGGATCAAACAACAGATATTGCACCAGATGTTAAGATGACATTTTCTAATTCAGGTCACATTCTTGGCTCATCAGCAGTACATTTGCACATAGGCGATGGTAAGCATAACCTATTGTTTAGTGGTGATCAGAAGTATGAAAAATCATGGTTATTTGATGCTGCCAATACACGGTTTCCTAAAGTTGAATCTCTCGTTCTTGAATCTACTTACGGTTCAGAAGGAGATTATCAGCCATCGCGACAGGAAGCTAATCAAGAATTAGTTGACATTGTTTCAAGAACCATCAGTCGAGGTGGAAAAATAATATTCCCGGTTTTTGCCGTTGGAAGAAGCCAAGAAGTCATGATTGCAATTGATGAATTGTTTAGATCTGGAACTGTTAAACCTGTACCTGTTTGGTTAGATGGTATGATTGAAGAGGCTACTGCAATCCATGCAGCCCATCCAAATTATCTTACCAATAGTCTTCGTAAATCGTTGCTTAAAGATGATGGAGGAAACCCATTTAGCAATGAATGGTTCCGACCTGTGAAGGGTCGAGAGTTGCGTGAAAAAATAGTAATGGATTCATCTCCATGTATAGTATTAGCAACCTCTGGAATGATGAATGCAGGGCCTGTTGTAGAATATTTCAAAAACTGGGCACATAGTGAGCGTAATTCATTATGCTTTGTTGGTTATCAAGCTGAAGGGACACTCGGTAGAAGGTTGCAAAAAGGCTTCAGTGAAGTTCCGATGATTATCAATGGACAAACTGAAATTGTCAAAGTTGGCTGTGAAATGGCGACAATTGACGGATTTTCAGGTCATTCAGATAGAAGACAATTGCT
>JAKUNX010000016.1 GCA_022451835.1 Candidatus Poseidoniaceae archaeon | reverse complement strand
AAGGCATGGTGGGTACACTCACTTCTGGAGGCCACTTAAAATTGTATTTCTTGAATCGTGCTGAACATTACATGAGAGAAAACAGAACAAGATTACAACAATTCCTTGAAACTATTGCATTGCTCGCAGAATCATATATTGTAGTTGCAGTAGCAATGCCCCTGTTTTTGATTGTAATGTTGGTAATTATGTTCTGGGTCTCAGGTTCTGGTGCTCAGATGTCAGAAGGGATGTTGTATGGCATTGTTCTTGGGTTTATCCCAATGATTCATGTTGCTTATGCTGTCTTGGTTTACACCAGCAGTAAGGAGCAGGAGATGTGAGTTGATATTATGGCAAGGAAGAAAAAGAAAAAGCTAGTTGTAGAACTAGATCTTCCTAAGGATGATACTACGTTAAGGAAACTTTACATCATCATATTTTTCTCGATAATTCTTGGTCTATCTTCCGGAATAATGTGGGTGACAAATTCAGGATTTATTCCAACCGCTAACGGTGAGCCAATGTTTACCAATGTTTATTGTGGTGCAACGGCTCAAGAAGACGTTGGAACAGACTTTGCTGCAGAATTTAGTGGCAATGTAAAACCATCATATCAAGCCAATGAATCATGTGGGATTCTGAAAGATGATCCAGATAAACTGGAATGGTCTGAACAGCCATGGAAAAACATCATCTCACGAGCAAAAAAGTTCGATGTCCCTGGTATGTCTGAACAGTTCAAGGGCGATGTTGTTGTTGAACAGCCGTTGTCGCTTACATGTAGTGTTGAAGCAGCCACTCCCACAGAATACACTGTAGTAATTAGAGATCCAGATCTAAATGTATTGCCAGGTGGTTCATTTACTGGAACTACAGGTAAAGCAAGTGATGTTTGTAATATTGAAATTGATGACATAGCACCGGATAATAGATACGAGGTCGCTATTTTCTCGAACGAGGAAGGTAAGAGATTAAGCTCTGCTCAATTTGATCTCACTTTAGATTTCTATGATGGTATTCCAACTAATATGAATAATAAATCATTTTGGCTTGGTCCTAAAGTAGAACTTGGTCCATTTGATTTTAGGCCAATGATATTCTTGAATTTCTTTGGCTTAACATTCTTCTTTTTACTATATCCTGCTTCGTTTTACTGGGAAAAGGTCGAAAAAAGAAAGAATGAAATTGAAGAAAAATTCCCAGATTTCCTAAGAGATATGGCAGAATATTGGAAAGGTGGTCTTTCCATGACGGTTGCTGTTCAAACTTTAGTGAAATCAGAATATGGGGCATTAAATGATGAAGTAAAGAAAATGTCAGATCAACTTAGTTGGGGGATTAAATTTAGTGATGTTATCAAGCAGTTTTCTGAGCGAGTCGGTACTCCATTAGTCAAGCGTGCTATTACCCTAATTGCTGAAGCAGATAGAGCGGGTGGTAAAATCTCAGATATTTTGGTTACCGCTGCGAATGATTCACGTGAAATTAAGTTCTTAGAGGGTGAAAGAAGTCGTGCAATTGGCTCGTATATTGCGGTTATTTGGACTTCATACTTCGTTTTCTTGGGTGTAATTACTTTGCTTGGTAGAATCTTTATTCCTGCTATCGCATCTTCAAACACCGGAGGAGAAGGTGGTGATTCTGGTGGTGCAAACATAGGTAATATGACAATTAGAGCAATTGATCCATTGTTCTTCGTAACCGTGTTTTATTATGGTGTTACAATGCAAGCCATTGGTAATGGTTCTATGGCAGGGTTGATGCAAAATGGTCGATTTTCCGCAGGTTTCAAGCATTCAGGAATGATGATTATTGTAGCTCTAATTGCATTTAATTTGCTGGTGTTTAGTCCTAACCTGATTGGCGAATCAAGTTATGCTTTCTCTCAATTAATTGTCACTGGCGATTCGTCATACCATATCGGTTTGAATCCATCTGGCGGAGTATATGCTCCTTCACCAATAATTTGAGGAGATGATTTCCTGCGCGACGAAGAGGGTGCCCAAATCCACATCCTCGAGATGCTAACATTGTTTTGGTTATTCTTTATGTCAGCAACTTTTCTAATTAGAATCGATGTACCAGATTCTCGCTCAGTTGCTCATGATGCTAGTCTTGAGGCAGCTGGTGAATCAGTTTTCCAATATGGTTTAGGTTTGGATGCCGAGGTTACTGGTGAAAATCGGTTGACAGAGTTATTATCTCAATCTGATTATGATGGTGCATGTACGTTAATTCAAGATGCACTTATGACTGGTAAAGAGGCTAATTGTTGGTTAGCAAAAAATAGTGCGACATCTAATCCATATGGATTAGTTGGTACTCCATCTGGGAATACAGTAACAGTCCATCAATTAGTCGCAGTTGATGAAAATGTTTGGACAATGAGTTTAACTTTGTGGAATATAGGAGGTGGTGCTTGATGAAGTATAGCCAACAAGTTAGTGACGATAGGGGGCAAATGCTGCTTGCAACAGGCGTAGTATTACTGCTTTCACTATTGTCTATGGCAGTATTTAGCGTCAAAGTGGCAGGTTTAACTTCTGCCCATGAACCAAATGCAGATTCTGTTATTGAAACGACAAAAGAAGTTGTTGAGATATTGCCTTCACTGGCAGAAAATCGTACAGAGATTTGGATTTCAAGTGGCATGGAAAGAATTGATGCAGCTGAATTGGCTATGTCAAGTATTCATGATGATTTATTACATCATGGAGAAATTAGAGGTGTTGAAGTAAAAATGCAGGAAATCATAGTTATGGTAATTGATGGAACATCGATGGAAATCTCACTTGATTTAGGAATAACTGACGATTCTTCAACTTTACAAAGTCAAGTTACTTTTACCATCAATAATTAACTTCGGCTTTGATTCCAAGCAACATCTAAATGATGTTCAATTTTCTCTAAATCGCTAGAAACTCGTGAAATATCAACTACAGGCCAAGATGAAATTTTTGATCTTTCAATTAAACCATCTTGTATCTTTCTTATTCTTTCAAAGTTTGCAATGTAACGGTCGTGTCTCCTAAATGAATGGGCATCTCGTGATCTTATCATCGATTTATGCTTCTCTTCATCACTAACTGCCATAATTACTCCAACTGCAATACCGCCAGAATCAATCCAATTGCGAATTAAACGGTCACTTGGGATAATGTGGACTCCCTCTAATAACAAGTCAATGCCTTCTCTCATTGCTCGATTAATTGTTGCCTCTATGCCTTTTTCCACCGCTTGACAGGTATCAATCCAGTCAATGATTGCATCATTCGAATCACCAATTGAAAAAGACGACCTGTGTAGGGAGGGATTGGTTTGAAGTTCATCGGTTGAGCGCAAAATCTCTCTAATTGCATCGGTTGAAATCAAGCGAGCAAAATTGCTTTTTGCAGCAATTTTCATTGAAACAGTTGACTTCCCAGTACCAGTTGCTCCAGCAATAATTAGCAACCTAGGAGGTTTGTTGGCAATAGTCTTAGCTGTTGTATCAGCAAGACCAATTGTTCGAGCCATGGTGCATGTATGGTGAACTGTCAATTATAGTTATCATGGAAAAAATGCCAAATTTTGTTGGTTATTGGGCTTACATTATGAGCGAACACCTTTCAATAGAAACTTTGTCGGCTAATTATGAGCGCAGAAAAAATGTATATTGCGGGAGATTGGGTTGATTCAGATAATGGTGATGTTAGCAATGCAATCAACCCTGCAAATGGAGAAATACTTTCAACCGTTCCAAAAGCAACATTGAATGATGTCGACCGCTGTGTGGAGGCATCAAATTCTGCGTTACAAAGCTCTGAATGGAAAAATATGGATCCTGCTCAAAGAGGACGTATCTTGAATAAGATGGCAGCAGCAACTTATACTGCGGCTAAGGAATTAGCAAAGATAGAATCGGAAAATAATGGTAAAACCTTCCGAGAAGCGCTTTCTGAGATTCGCTATGGTGCATGGACTTTGGAGTACTTCGCTGGATTATCTGATAAGATTGAGGGGAGTACTATACCAGTCCCAGGTAAAAGGCTGAATTATACATTAAGACAACCTATTGGAGTTACAGCACACATTGTGCCATGGAATTTTCCACTACAATTGGCATTACGTTCAATTGCACCTGCGCTTGCTGCAGGTTGTACCGTTATTGCAAAACCAGCATCATGGACACCGCTTTCTCTGCTAGCATGGATGAGAAAGATTGACGAAGCAGAAGTTGGGCTACCATCAGGGGTATTACAAGTAATAACTGGTTCAGGTGGATTGATTGGAGACGCACTTGCTGGACACAAAGGTGTTGACGGAATTGTACTAACTGGAGGAGTACCAACAGGCAAAACAGTGATGGCAAAAGCGAGCGAGAATTTAACTCCAGTCACTCTTGAATTAGGCGGTAAAGGTGCAAATATTGTGTTTCCAGATGCTAATTTGAAGTATGCTGCTAAAGCAATTTGTTTTGGCATATTCATGAATGCGGGACAAATGTGTTGGGCTGGTTCAAGATTGCTGGTTCATGAAGATATTCATGATGAATTAGTTGAAGCAGTAGTTGCAGAAGTCGGCAAATGGAAAGTTGGCCCTGGTATGGCAGAAGGAGTTAGAATCGGTAGCCTAGTCCATGAGACGCATCGCACTGAAGTATTAGAAAAACTTGCTAACGGGCTATCTCATGGCGGTGAAATTGTATGTGGCGGCAACGCAGTTAGTGGAGATGGAGCTTTCATGGAAGCAACAGTAGTTACCGGAGTAGATATAGAAAATCCATTATTTTACGACGAGTTATTTGGACCTGTTCTGTCAGTGACTAAATTTTCAACTGATGAAGAGGCTTTGTCTTTAGCCAATCATTCCGATTTCGGATTATTGAACGGAGTATGGACAAATAATCTGAGTAGGGCTCACAATTTAGCACGTGATCTAGAATCCGGTATGGTTTCGATTAATGAATATCCAATCACTTTCCCACAAACTGCATTTACCGGCTGGAAACAATCGGGAATTGGTATTGAGCAAAGCAAGGATGCCCTTCGTTTCTATACTAAAGTAAAGAACGTGAATGTCAAACTTTGAGGCCTATATATGCCAGTTGAAACTAGTAACTTAGATGATGGGATTGCATTGGTGACAATGGCAGGTAAATCTGCCACTCAATCTTTTTCAATGGAATTTTTACCACAAATCGCCGAAGCAATAGATTCGGCCCTGTCCGATAACTCAATCAAGGCCGTTGTCATTACAGGTGAGGGGAAATTCTTCTCAGCAGGTGCTGATATCAATGCTTTTGCTAAATCAATTGAAAACAATGATGCTCCAAAATTAATTCGTGATTTAACTGGAATATTGCATCCATTAATCGTTAGAATTAGACAATCACCAACAATCTGCGTTGCAGCAATTAATGGTGCTTGTGCAGGCGGTGGATTGGGGCTTGCTCTAGCATGTGATGTTAGAATCGCCACTTCTGAAGCAAAAATAGCAGCCTCTTATTCCGGAATGGGATTATCTCCAGACGGTGGCACTACATGGTTGCTACCTAGACTAGTAGGAACTCAGAATAGTCGTAAATTTTTCTTTGAAAACAGTATTTGGAATGCTCAACAATCACTTGATTATGGTGCAATTGATGAATTAGTTGAATCCTCAGAACTATTGTCTCGAGCAACTGAAGTTGCAAAAGTTTGGAGTTCTTGGGGACCACACACCAAAGAGGCTACTAAACATCTGCTTGATGTGCAAACTCACCACGATTTTGAAACACATCTGAAGCATGAGAGAAATCCAATCAAAGCTGCAGGAACAACTGATGCTTTCAAAGAAGGGGTTGCAGCATTTTTGGAAAAGCGTAAGCCTAATTTTGATTAGAACTCAGGCATTTCAGTTTCTTCTGCATTGCCGTTTGACCAATCATAAATGCCCATTCCAGTTTTTTTCCCCAATCTATTTTCACTAACTAATTTCTCAAGTAGTGGATGGGGTGCGTATGAATCATCATCAAACGAATCTTGAAGATTTTTTAGTATATCTCTTCTAACATCAAGACCCACAAGGTCTGTAAGTTCTAATGGCCCCATCGGGTGCTTGTAACCTAGTACCATTGCAGTGTCAATATCCTTAGCACTTGCAACCCCATCAGCTAGCATCTTAATTGCTTCATTTCCAAGTACAACTCCTAATCTAGATGTTGCAAAACCAGGAACGTCATTAACTAAAATCGTAGTTTTATTTATTGCATCTCCAAACTCTTTAGCAACGTCAATTGTTTCTTTAGAGCATTGATCATGTTTAACCAATTCAAGTAATTTCATTATTGGAACAGGGTTAAAAAAATGCATACCAATGACCTTTTCAGGACGTCCGGATGCTGCAGCAATGTCAGCAATAGATAGAGAGGAGGTGTTTGTTCCCAATATACAATCCTCTTTTGTTTCTAAGCCAAGTGTATGAAATATTTTGGTCTTGAGTTTAAGATTCTCTGGAACTGCTTCAATTACTAGATCAACATCTTTTACCGCAGCAGGTAAATCTTGATACGCGTGAAGATTGGTTGCCCACATCTTTTTTTGTTCAAGCGTAGTTTTGCCTCGAGCAATTCCCTTTTCCCAAAAGGCATCAATCGCTTTCATACCTTTGTCTAGACCATCAGGAAATGCATCAAATAAATTGGTTTTCCATCCTGCTTGCGCACAAACTTGAGCGATTCCTGCCCCCATAGTTCCAGCGCCAATTATTGCAACTTTGGTAATACCCATATTACATGCCAGTCGGTGATGCTTCATGATGGTTGCTTGTCATAGAATTATTTCGCTGAGCAATTATTACTCCTCCAGTAATTAGTATGAATGCGAAAAATAGAGATATGCCGAGTTTTTCTTGCAATAATAAATATCCACTAAAAATACCAAATGGTGGTACAAGGTAAACATATAGTGCACTCATAGAAGCACCGATTTTGACAATTCCATCAGCAAACCAAACATATGATATTACGGTTGAAAATAGAGCTAAGAAAATTAATCCAACCCATCCATAAAAACTGGGCATAATAATTCCTTTCGTTGCCGATTCAACAGCGGCTATAGGTGTTAAAATTATCAGTCCTGCCACAGAAGACCAAACCGTTAATTCTAGAGGGTTGAGTGGTTTGTGAGCTGCTTTAGCCGTGGAGGTCATTGCCTTTTTCATCAGTATCGTATTACATGCCCAAGATAACGCAGCACCAGCAATCAAAAGATTTCCTAGAATTCTATCAGATAACGGGATATCAACATTTGGCGAATAATAGAATAGAATTGCTACCCCGCTAACACCCATTATCAAACCGATAACTAGCCTTAGATGCATTTTCTCACCAATAAAAATAAATGCTGCAACCGTGGTAAATAGTGGATTAAATGTTATCATTAAAGAGGCATCACCGGCAGCGGTAAATTGCATTCCAAACATGAAAAAGGCTTGATAAACACAGGTCGAAAAGAAACCAATTAAGAAAATTCGGCCCCATTCTGAACGGTTTGGAAACATCCATTGCCCAGTTAGTCTCAAGAAAATTAGAAAACTTACAGTGGCAATTACATATCGTAACCATGATGCAGTGAATGGCAGAATCTCATTTGCTACAACTCTTCCTGCAGGCCATCCAAAGCCCCAAATTATTGCTACTAAAAACAACTTAGCATGAATAACAAAATTATTCATTCAAATCGCTCCAAACCCAGTTGGAGCATTCTTGATCGAGGAAGGCCAATTTCTGGAAGACCTTTAGCAGGAGCATACATCTTCAAACCTTCAATTCTTGAAACATACAGGCCATAACTTGCCATATCATCGAGTTTGTAAGGTGTTTCAAGTCCCATTTCTGTTAGTGCATCACAGGCTTTCTGACTGTAAATAGGATATAGATTAGTAGAGAAATGCATCCATTCAGATATTCTCTGAGTATCAATTCCATCAATAGTCAAAAGATGTTGAAGCAGAGCAACATCTGGATAAGAAACCGTTCGAATAATCATTTCAATTTCATTTGTGACTTCTTCAGGGAAAACGAAGGGTTGTCTTTGAGACCAACTTTCAGCGACTCTAATGTGCTCCATCGAAGCTTTGTCTTGGATAGCGAATATTGCTTTAGAATATTCTTCGTCGTCAATACTGTCAGCAACTAGAGATGGTAGTTCAGAATAGAAGTTTTCACATCTATCGACATCTACTCCGTAGAGGGAAACGGGGATCATCTTGATTCCACCTTAATTATGCAGATGCGCCAATGCCGGAATCGATTTGTCTGGTGGACATAGGTTTGTTAGCAATCCATTCTTGTTTGAATAATTCTTTCAAATCAATTTCATCTTGTGGTGTTGGTAATACTGTAGTTAGGTATTCGGCATAGTCATCGTCCGATCCTTCAAATATAGTACCGTCAACATAGAAATTTTGACCTTTTGTAGCACCGATATCTCGATTGAAGTTTTCGTGGGGCACGTACAACTGAGTAGAACCTTCAGGCAAGTATCCGCAGAGTTTCTTTACTTCACCAACTATTTCATCGTGGTAGTGTCCTCTTGATTCTTCATTCAAAATTTCCTTATCCACTTCAATACCTGCATCAAGCTTCTTACGTTCATCCCAGCGTCCTTTGATACCCCAAACATATGCCCAATGAGCAGAAGAGGAAGCATCAACACCAAACAGGTCGTGAGCGGTTGCCACCCACTTGTTGATATATCTCTGAAGCATGTCTAGAGGTATTACTCCAGCCTTGATAATTCTTCTAAGTCCATTGGAACCAGTACCCAAGTGGAATGATTCTTCCTTAAGCATTGGACCCATAGAAGCAGCAAGTGGCTTGAAAGCAGAAGTTGAAAGCATACCTAATTGGAACTTCCCATCTCTATCTACGAACATAGTATAGCAAAAGAAATCAAGCCAGTGTGGCATTGGACGATTAAATGCTCCAAGTAATCTGTCACCATCTTGAGCGTTTCTTTCGAGCAATTTCTGAGCCTCTCTTCTACCTTGCTGGCCAAAATAAGTCATTAGTAGGTAAGCCATTTGCCAGCCATGGCGTTGTTCTTCAGCCATAATCCTAGCAGCAGCATAGCGATCGTAATCAGTTGGCGCAGATGCCAACAAATGTCTTTGTTGTTCTACAGACGCAAACTCAGTGTCACCCTGAACAGTAATCATGGTGATTAGAGCATCACGCATACTTTGGTGAGGAACTTGTAAAGCTCTTTCCCACTTTGCTCTACCTTGATAGTCACCGTATTCAATAACATCACCAGCTCTTTCCCAATCAAATAATACTGATAGTTCAAAATCTCCTAACCAAGATGGGTTAAATCCCACTCTTCCTTGCCAATCTTCAAAATTTGAAATCCACTCTTCCCAGGTATTCGGTAAGTTGTCCATGATTATCCGAGGCTAGGGTCATCCTTATTGTCTTTGCGAACATGTTCGTATTATGATAAAATTTCATCATAATACTTGTCAATAACTTTACTCTCAATTGAGTGTAGCATAACCGATAGTGTTGATTTGGAAATTTCTAATTCTGCTGATAGTTCAGTCAAAGTAACTTCTCTTGGTGCAGCCCAATAACCTCTGCGGAACGCCAATTCAAAGACTTCTCGTTGTCTCGTTGTCAAAAGTTTCTCCTCGCTTGAACGAGTAGATTTGAGTTTCATCTGAAGGTTTTCTAACTTGATCTCATTTACCAATTGCTTGGCTTGCTCAGAAGAACATTGAATTGTCCAATCTGCCCATCCGTTGATTACATCAAAAGGAGTTCTCGGAACTACACCTACAGTTCTTAGAGGTCTGATGAAACCACCACCACCGCTAGCGATTGTTACACTTGCTTTGTCGTCACCAAGAAGATTAACACTCTCGATACCACTTAGGTTATCCAAATCAGAAAGTAATTCTTGTTCTGCAGCGATTTGTGCAGTCCCTCTGCCTTTTCCCAGCGGCATGGTTTCGATTATCTGCAAAACCAAGTTAGAGTGATTTCTTGTTACTTCGCCAGCCCAATGGCCGTTAGGTAGACGAACTTCAATTCTTACTATTTGGGACATGCAATCACAAACTATGGATACGATCATGCCTCGTTAATTTTTTGCTTTCAACATCAATCATTTCTGCAAAAGTTGCAACAGTGCCATCGTTATTTATTTGCACTCCTGGCAAGTAACCATCACATACACCAGATGCAACAAAAATTGCATCCTCAGAACGACACAAATCTTTAGCATCCCACAATCGTGTCAAGTCATCATCAATCATTTTTTTTGCTCGTGCTTCTTCTTGGTCAGAGCGAAACACCAATCTTCCTTCAAAAACTCCTCCAATGCCTCGAATTGCAGTCGCTGTAATTACGCCTTCAGGAGCAGCGCCGATTCCTAGTAACATGTCATGGTCGCCTTCGGGTCTAGCAGCCCACAATGCAGCTGAAATGTCGCCATCACCAAGAAGATGTAATTGAGCTCCCATGCCGTTTACTTCTTTGAACAAATCACGATGCCTTGGTCTATCAAGCGCAATTATTTTGACCTCTTCAACCGGTTTGTCAAGCACTGAAGCAACTTGCTCTATATTGTAAGTTACTCCAGCGTCTAAGCTAATCTGCCCTTCCATTTCAGGCCCTGCAGCAATTTTGTCCATGTAACAATCAGGGGCATGTAATAGAGTTCCTCTTGGTGCAGCAGCGAGAACCGCAATAGAATTTGGCAAATTATCTGCACAATTATTTGTACATTCTAATGGGTCGACAGCAATATCTATTGCCGCAACATTAGGATTGCCAATTTCACAACCTAATTGCTCTCCAATATACAACATTGGAGCTTCGTCTCTCTCGCCCTCACCGATTGCAACTCGACCATCAAATGGAACACTATCAAAGGTCATTCTCATAGCCTCGACAGCAGCAGCATCAGCAGCCATTTTGTCGCCTTTTCCACGCCACTTTGCACTAGCAATGGCGGCCAAATCAACCGCATCGAGGAAGTGATTTGCTAATTGCGAAACCTTGCCCATTATACGTGTGGATAGACGCTAATCAATGAACAATGCGGTGTTGATTAATCACTCAGATTTATATTTTTCAACAATTCTTAATTGGCAAATCTCACTGTTAGGATATTGTCCATCAGCATCTTTTTCATGTGACTTTACCATGTCAAGGGCGCACAATAATCCTGCACAAACTCCGGTTATAGCCTCCATCTCGATGCCTGTTTTGTAGTGGGCTGTAACGCTCACAGTACAATGTAATGCATTTTCTAAAAGCTCCCAATCAACCTTGCATCCTTCTAACGGGATAGGATGGCAATGAGGAATGATTCTCGGAGTTTCTTTAACCGCTTGTATGGCTGCAATAGTTGAAGCCTCAATCACATTCCCTTTTTTCACTTGATTAGAAGAGATAGCGTCTAACGATTTTTGAGATAATTTTAGCATTCCTGTGGCGACCGCACTTCGCAGAACGACCTTTTTTTGAGTAATATCAACCACACCTTCAATTTCTTTTTTCATAATATCAACCTAATCCTGCTTTCCACATCTCGCCCGTTTCAGAAACTTCCTTTTTCCAAATTGGCGCCTGTTTCTTTAATTCATCAATCAACCATTCGCACGCTAGAAATGCTTCTTTACGATGAGGGCTTGCAACATGAATAGAAACAATATTTTCTCCAGCACCGACACTTCCTGTACGATGTGACATTGCAATTTTTTTCACACTAAATTTATCGATTGCTTTAGTGGCTAAATCATGTAAAACCTCGCCTAATTTGTCTTGCCATGCGTCGAATTCTAATCGATATATTTGCACTCCATTGTCAATACCTCTAGTTATACCAAGAAAAGAAACAATTGCTCCACATCCGTCTAAATCCAACGATTCAAGCAGCGACTGATGATCTAAATTTTTTGGAGACTCCCTAATGATTATGTCTCCGTCCATGCCTATGCGAAGCAAACGCATAATTCAAACCTCACGCCTCATTGCCGTATACATGGCGGAGGTTGGTCCAATCAAAATCATGGGGGCAGGGCTGGCTGGTCTTGCTGCTGCGACAATATTGGCTAAAGCCGGTAGAGAAGTCCATGTTCATGATATTAGGGAAGAGTCTGGAGCAAGATTTGATGGTGATTTCCAAGCCTTAGAAAATTGGAGCATGGATACAGATTTTTTTGACCAGATGAAGAGTTGGGGCTTTGACACAAGTGAATTTAAAGCGACAGAATTTAAGGTCGTAGATTTAATCCATCCCGATGATAAAATCACACAAGCAATAAGTCCAAAGATTGCTTATCGAATTGTCGAGCGAGGTACATCAGACCATACCATAGATCAAGGAATAAAGCGTCAAGCATTAGCAGCTGGAGTTAAAATTCACTACAAATCAAAAGTTAAGGAAGAAGACTGCCAAATTATTGCCTGCGGTCCAAAGGGCACATCTGCGGTTGCTTATGGAGAAATCTTTCACACCGATCATCCAAACCATATCGCATTCCAGTTGAATGACAAACTTGCTCCTGGTGCATACTCCTACTTGATAATAATCGATGGGGTTGGACTAATTTGTACCTGTCTTTGGCGCAAACAGAAGAAATCCGACAGGTTTCTCAATGAAACAATTGCTTGGTATGACAAATTTTATCCTACACTGAACCGAAAACCAATCAAACGGGTTGGCGGGAAAGGTGATTTTACAATCAACAAAAATTACTTTCAAGATGGCCGATATTATGTCGGTGAATCCGGAGGTCTGCAAGATTTTATGTGGGGTTTCGGAATGAGGATGGCTGTATGGTCCGGTGTTTTGGCAGCCAAAGATATTCTTGGTGAAATTAATTATGAAACAGAGGTAAGGAAGCAATTATTGCCTTATGTAAAAACAAGTGTAGCCAATCGTTGGTTGATGAATCGTGTTGGGGATAGGTCATTTAAGATAATGTGTAATAGATGGATGAAAGATCAAAAGAAGCGGAAAGATGGTCTTGTTTGGATTGGAAAATTATTCAGGCCAACTTTGTTGAAAGGCTTAATTTATCGATTAGTTAATCCGTTTATGCTGAGGAAAGACCCCAAATCAATGGGTAGAGGAGTTCGCAGAATGCCATTTAGAAAAGCCCTGAAAAGAGACGATTGGGAACCTTCTAGTGAAGCGATGGCCGTTAAGGAACAATGGAACTCCGTAAGGAAAGGTGGAGGAAAAACTTCCTTCGCAGAAGACTCTGACAAGATTTCTATTCCAAAAAGTTGAATGCGATTTATTCATAATGCTAGTCCATCTCGGTTGACACATGAGCGACCTGTATGGACTAAAACTCGAGCCTATGCCAAATAAATTGGTAAATTATGGAGTCACTGAAAATGGAATTGCTGTGATTGAACTTACCTCAAATTCAGCTGGTAAACCGTTAGAAGGGGCTAATGACCGTTCTCCAAATACTTACACACATGAGATGATGCGTGATATTGATGAAGCTATTGTAAGAGCAAGATTCAATGATGATGTAACTTGTATTGTGCTTACTGGTAATGGTGCATCTTTCTTCTCCGCAGGTGCTTCAATTCAAATGTTGAATTCTGTATCTCCTGGATTCAAGTACAATTTCTGTCTTCACGCTAATGAAACATTATCTAGATTAGAACAAACTTCTAAGTTGGTTGTTTGCGCAATCAACGGCCACGCAGTTGGTGGTGGGCTAGAAATCGCTATGGCTGCAGATATTAGAATTGCTAGAAAGAATTCTGGAAAGGTTGGGTTGCCAGAAATCAACCTTGGCGTACTTGCTGGAACAGGTGGTACTGCTAGACTTACTAGATTGATTGGCAAAGCAAAAGCCCTAGAAATGATGGTTACAGGCGAATTAATGTCTTTTGAAGATGCTCATGCATGCAATCTCATCAACCATATTTGGGAAGGTTCTCCTGAAGATTTCAGAAGAGATATTCTTGATTGGTGTTCTCAATTTACTCTACCAAACAAGGCAGTTAAGGCTGTAGGAAATATCAAGCGTTCTTGCCAAACAGGACCAGAAATTCCATTCGAGTATCACTTGGCACTTGAGCGTGAGTTGCAAGCTGCATTATTCAACAGTACAGATGCTAAAGAGGGTATTAAAGCATATGTTGAAAAGCGTGTTGCTAACTTCACAGGAAACTGAAACTGAGGTGGACTAGGTGGCAAAGTATCAAGTTCCCGCTGATGTGCCAGATGAGTTGATTGAAACTTTCATTCAAAATATGGATGCGGCTACTGCTGGAACTGGAAAGATGAATTTGTTTGCCTGTGATCAAAAGATAGAACACTTGAATGATGATTTCTATGATGGAGATAATGAAATTCCATTGTCTTCAAATGACCCTGCTCATCTATTTGAAATCGGAAGTAGATGTTACAAAGATGGCACTATTGGCGTTCTCGCTGGACAACTTGGTTTAATTTCTCACTATGCTAGAGATTATCCAGACGTGCCTTACTTGGTTAAACTTAATTCAAAATCACATTTGATAAAAACGTCACAAAGAGATCCAATCTCTCAGGCGTTATGGGATATGGATGATGTGATGTCACTAGTTCATAATGGCATAAATGTTGTTGGAATTGGTTATACAATATATGTTGGAAGTGAATATGAACATGAAATGATGTCAGAAGCGGCTCAATTTATTCGTCAAGCACATGAACTGGGTATGATTTCTGTAGTTTGGATGTACCCAAGGGGTAAAGCAGTTACAGATGAAAAAGATCCACAGCTTATCTCTGGTGCTGCTGGTGTAGCAGCATGTATTGGGGCAGATTTTGCCAAGGTAAATTATCCAACAGAATACCCTGGTATGACTAGAGCAGAATCATTGGCAATCGCTTCACAGGCTGCTGGCCGAACTGGAATAATTTGCTCTGGAGGCGGAACTTTGCCACCTGAACAATTTTTGCAAAGGTTGTGGGAACAAATGAATACTGGAAATTGCCGTGGGGCTGCGACAGGAAGGAATATTCATCAAAAGGATACTGAAAGTGCAGTAAAAATGACTGCTGCTTGTCATGCAATTATTTGTGAAGGGGCTTCGGTTGAAGAAGCACTCAATATCTATAACTCTTGAAGCATTAGGTGTTAATATGGGTGTGATTCATCCAGACATTAGCAAAGCACAAACGCTACCGTCAAATTATTACACCGATGAAAAGTTGTATCTCCAATTATTAGAAAAGTTCCCTAGGTCATGGAATTTTATAGGGCTAGAATCAATGCTTGATGAAAAAACCATTGTACCGGTTTCAATTGGTGAGATTCCGATGTTATTAACCAAACAAGATTCGCAAATACATTGTGTTTCAAATGTATGTACTCATAGAGGTATGTTGCTTTGCCAAGAAAGCAAAAGCACTTCATCAATAACTTGTCCTTATCATGGGCGAATGTTTTCACTTGATGGCAAAATGAAGCATATGCCAAAATTTTCTGAAGTGAAAAATTTCCCTGCAGATACCGATAATCTTCCTAATGCAAAGGTAGTAAATTGGCATGGATTATTATTTGCCAATTTGTCAAGTGATGATTTATTTGAAGAGTATATTGAATCAGTTGAAAGCAGAATGAGTTTTCTTGATTTTTCTAAACTCAACAGAGATAGTGGTTTAGACAGATTGCACGAGTTGTCAGCGAATTGGATGTTGTATGTCGATAATTATCTTGAAGGTTTTCACATTCCTTATGTCCATAAAGATCTCAATTCAGTGATTGATTATTCAAATTATGAAACCGAAGTATTTGAAAATGCAGTATTGCAAATTGGCTATGCTATTGATGATGAAGAGTGTTTTGATATCCCCTCGAATCATCAAGATTATGGCAAAAAAATCGCGGCATACTATTGGTGGATATTTCCAAATCTGATGTTGAATTTTTATCCCTGGGGTCTTTCAATCAATGTTGTGCTTCCTCAAGGGATTAGTTTAACGAAGATTGCCTATTATGGGCTAATTTTAGACAAGAGTAAATTGGGACTTGGAGCTGGTGGTGATTTAGATACTGTTGAAGATGAAGATCAATGGATTGTTGAGTCATGTGACAAGGGGATGAATTCACCTCTCTATCAAAGAGGTCGTTATTCGCCTAGTATGGAGCAAGGGGTTCATCACTTCCACAGGTTGCTAACAGAATAAAATTAGAATTTATCTTCTGCAGGGGTTCCTGTGGTGACATTACCTTCTTGATCGATAATGATTGGAGTGCCTTCTTGCCAACCAGGGCAATTGCTGGAGACCCATGTTCGAGTTGCCCATTCACAGATATCGTATCCGCCAGATAGAATTCCAGATCTCTTGATGTAGCCGACCTTTACAATGTCTTTGTCTTTTGACAAAACATTCCCTAGTTGTTGACTCGTGGTGCCGTGACGCATCGTGCTGTTGATGTGTTCTAAAATCTCCGCAGTGTTACGGGGTCGGTCGCCTAAAAATTTCTTAATTTTCTCTCTAATTCTAGTTGTTTTCATCAAATTCACACTCTTGTCACGCAGCGCATATCCGTTGAATATTTGCCACTAAACCACAGGACATCGGTGGTTGATATAATAGTTCCTCCAGAATTGAGAGTTTGTTACATTTGGATACGAAATTAAGTGTAAAAAGTGAACCATTTATGACTGGATGTAAGTAAAATCATACTTTTCCAGTGGAAATCGGTAACTAAATGTAACTAATATGCTAAATTATAAATAAAATTATAAGTTAATCACAGATAGCAGACTTTGAGGTGACATTATTGTCCAAAAGTATCAGAATTAGAAGTCGTTATCAAAGACGAATACTAAACTGGTTACTTGATCATAATGGTTCAGTATCTAAAATTTCAACGGTGTTGAATATTAGAACTCCGCATGCCTCATTAGCATTAAGCGAACTAAGGAAAAAAAATCTTGTACATCGGGATGATTTACACGGTATTAGAGGCGCAGTACACAATATTACTGAATATGGAAGGAAAGTGCTGGAGGAAGATAGACTTAGATTATACAAGAGGTATGTAGCAAAAACCGAGCAAGAACATGACGGTATTGTTTTACAATCTAAAGACGATGAGTTACTACTTTGCTACCATAAAAATCCTCCAAATTCAGTATTTCCGCTGCCAATAGATCCATTTATTGAAAATATTGACTCGGCAAATAATTCCAGTGGAACAGATGGGGTGATTTGGGCATCAGTAGTTCCAGAATCTATCAAGTGGTATTCAGCTGAGAGTTTAGAGCAAATTACACCTCCTAATGAACTTGTAATGGGCACACTTGATGCTTGGTTACAAACAACAGACTCATTTGCATTGGTAAGGGCGGTTTTATTCAAACCGACAAATCAATGGAATGTTCCACCAGGAACCATATTCAATACGCCAACATATACTCAATCTGAAGTTCCTGAAATATTATCATCAGGTAAACACAATATCGGTAAAATCTTAGGCACAGATTTAGAAGTTTCGTGGAATAATAGATTACATGCTCATTTGACCTCAGAAATCGATATTAATTTACTAATAAATTCCTTTTCCAATAATGCCTATGTTCTTAGAAAAAACCCAATCAAGCCCGATGTGACGACTCTGCCAATCGATAGTTTGTATGAGTGGTTGAAATTACGTCACAAGAGATTGAGTGAAGAAAAAATCATGGCAAAATTTGAACAAATAAAATCTCTAATAGATAGTGAATCTATAAATTCTCTTAGTATCCCTCTACAGAAGGAAATCTCAAGAGATTTTGGCTATTGTGAATGGATAAATGAAACACCTGAGAATATTGATATTTCTAATTTATCAATTGATGGAGCTAAATCGATAATAATGTACTTGAGAATGACACACTCTACAGAATATGTCGTAGAGTGGGATTGGGATATAGGTTCAAATTCAGAATTTTTGAATAATATAATAAGAGATTCAAACTGCAGATTATTAGTTACAAAGTTAGGCTTATCATCGGAAATAACATCAGCTTTTGGAACCTTAAATTCCTTACCAGATCTTGCTATTGCTAGATTGAACTTATCAAATCAACATTTTCTTGACTTAGAGTTAACCAGTGATAATGATAAGCATGCAAACATTGCTCATAGTTTAATTCCTAAAGATGCGGTTGAATTATTGAATGCCTACGATTATGATTCATGGGATTTGACAAAAATGACAGGTTCATCTAACGATTTCACGTTTAGGACTCAAATTTGGCAAGCTCTAAACAAATATCCGTTAGGAGATGAAAATTGGTCTAATGATATTGAATCATCAAATCCTTTAGCAGCATGGATTGCAACACCAAATCAACATCGTGAGAGTAGGTGGGTAAGAATCGCCAACAAGATTCAAGGAAGTTGGGCTGATTTAATGCAATGTGAAAACACTTCCCCTAAATTACTGACTTCTAGTATTAACATGGCTAGTGAACAATGGAAACTAAATGCCATAAAACAAATATCACAACACTTTCTTACAGATAACCAATTGTTGATTGAAATGAGAAAAGAGACATTAAATACACCTCAATCAAGTGCAATTTCAACTGCTATTTTGTTAATTTGTGACAAATTACCAAATGAATTCTCAACATATGTTAGGAGTGCTGTCGACGAATGGTTAGATTCGCCATTGTTTGCTAATGAGGTGTTAGAATCTTTGTTTAGAGAAAATAGTGAGGGAGATTTTGATAGTTTTATTGTCTATGATAAGGTTGCTTTGGCATCAAAGATACATCCTAAGAATTCAATTTTGTATAACTGGGGTAAATATGCAATGTGTTTGAAAAACTCAGAACTTATTTCAAATGAATTGATGAGGAATTTCATCAGTCTGTTGCCCTTCCACTGGTGGTATGGTAATTCATCAGATTGGTTAGTCAGTCAATTATCCAGTTCAGCAGGACGAAGATGGTTAGCTGAACAGACAATACCATGGCCCGGACTAATCTTTAGATTAGATGGAGAACTTTGGGGTCCGCCCGGATTCAGAAAGAAATTTGTAAGACAAATTCCAGTCAGCAATGATCTTTTATTCATTCCAATAATGCAGGATTGCGTTGCAAAAGACTACTTAATGGATGTTTATGATTTGGCTTCCAAAATCGAAGATTCTAATTTTAGAATTACGGCTAGAACTCATCCAAAATTAGGATTTTTACTGCGTGAACTCAATGAATGGCCTGATTTTTCTGTTGAAATTATCGCCGAAGGTGATGCAACTATTGGAGCGTTAATTTTTGGCATTTCATACCACAAAAATCTAAATTAATGCGATGGTTTCATTTATGTTAGCATTGACAGTATAATGCCGCACTAGCAACATCGGGCAGAGCTACTGTGAAATTGCAATGAAGTTCGATACCAATGTGCGGTCCGCTATCGAAGACCAAAATGACCCTTCGGGGGATGATTTTTGGGGCAAAAGCGGTAAACCATTTGGTAGGTTAGGGGTCCTTGTGTGACGAAAGAATGAACTCAAGACAACCACCCTATCAAACAGCACGCCCCGGCACCGAGGGTCAGGCCTTGGAGCAATGCGATGAAATAGGCCGTTAGGAGCTGGGGCACAGCGCTGCTGTCTAAAGTATAGTTAAATCGAAATCTTTAGTTTGATTTATGCGATTAACTCAAAGGCCAATGTTGTTACAGGACTGCAATGGCAACGGCTGATAGTTATTCTTGTTGCCTCGTCGGTGGGACTTTCGATAGGTTTCATTCTGGACACAAATTATTACTCAGCATGGCGGTTTCTCGTGCTGAAAAAGTTGAAATCCATGTGGTTAATGATGAATTAGCAAGTCGCAAATCATTATTTATCCAAAGTTATGAAGAAAGAGTGAGTACTATTCTTGATTGGTTAGAAGAAAAATCGATACATTCGGTCAAATTATTTCAATTAGATGATTCGTTTGGTCCAGCACCGGTTCACAAATCAGCAGATGCAATTGTTGCAACTCCTGAAACACTTGCAAATTGCCATGAAATTAACCGGATTAGAGAATCTTCAGGATTGGCAAAATTATCGATTTTGGAAGTTCCACATATGTTAGATTTTTCGGGACAAATTATTAGCAGTTCAAGAATTAGAAGTGGAAAGATTGATTCAGATGGCAATCCATGGATAGATCAAGATAGGCGATCTAGAAATTTGAAGATGATATCAAGCCTAGATAGTGAATTAAAAACACCGATGGGAACTTTGTTTAATGGGCCTGAGGAGTTTCCAGAAATTGCTATGGGTGAAGCCTTAGAATCTATTGATAGAGGAAATAGTTCAATCATCGCAGTTGGAGATGTATCTGTAGCAACTTTACTAGAGATGGGCTTCATTCCTGACATTGGAATTATTGACGGTATGACTAAACGAGTCGAATTAGAAGAATCTCAAAAAATAGATACTGCTAGTTTTAGTAATGAAATAAGTGCCAAAAATCCGCCAGGTTACCTTACACCTTCGCTATTTAATGCTATTGAGGAGGCTCTATCAAACGAAGAATCGACGGTCATCAATGTTGATGGTGAAGAGGATTTAGCTCCAATTTTAATCCATTGTCTTGCTCCAATTGGTAGTGTTGTAATATATGGCCAACCAAAAGTTGGCGTAGTTGTACAAGTATCAAGCTTGGCGGTCAAAATGCGTTGTCGAGACATATTGTCAATGTTTGAGGTGGTTGATTGAAACAGAATCCGTTGATTTCAATCACTGTTTGTGTGAGAGATGGTGCAGATTGGATAGCCGGGTGTTTAGAG
>JAKUNX010000159.1 GCA_022451835.1 Candidatus Poseidoniaceae archaeon | reverse complement strand
GACATTATTTTCACTGAAATATTACCAGATAGTGAGGGATCAGATACTCAATCTTGGCCACTTGGGGAATGGATTGAGTTATACAACAATGATACATCTCCTGTAGACTTGTCCGGGTGGAAATTAAAAGCCTCTAACAGTAGAAGTTTCACCATAGGCGACTATAATTTCCCTCTCCAAAACGATGCAATAATTCAACCAGGAAATACTGGTTTAATTGTCTTGAATGGAACTAATTCCTTTTACTTGAAACAAACTAGTGATATAATCACATTAATCGATACAAATGCTGGAATTGTCGATATGGTTAGTTGGAATCACTCCTCCGAGAATATATCATTAATTGCACCAGGAAGCAGCCATGCTGGATATACTACTACCACTCCATCAGGAGTTACTGGATGGGTTGAACCTGCCTGGTCTACCCCGGGTGTTGTAAATCCTGTATGGCCTGCATACACAGATTCCAACGACTTGATTTTAACCGAATATGTTGGTTGGTGTGATGAATCAGGCAATAATTACAACGATTGGGTTGAGTTATTCAATAATGGTACTTCACCAATTGATCTCTCAAGGTGGCGGATTGATACCGATAGTAACCGATTTTTCATAACTGAATTAGCTGATGTAGATAGCATAAATCAAAACATTGTCACAACAAATAGTAGTAAAACTACCACATTAAATCCTGGCGAATATACTCTTATTAGCCTACCACGTTCCTTCCTTATGCCTATAGATTTGATTCACATGTACAACCCAGATGGCGTTATGATCACAACATCTAATGCACATGGTGAAGGGATTTCAGCAAATACTTGTGAATCATGGATTTCGGAAGATGGAGAAAATTGGTTTGCTGGTGCTTACCCAACTCCAGGAGCTGCCAATATTCAAGCGACTGACTTTGCTACTGCTCAAGACATCATCATTACAAGAGTTTCACCATATGATAATGAGTTTATCCAAATCAAGAATATTGGAGAAAATGATGCGTTCTTAAACGGCTGGACCATCAATATCAATGATGGCACTTTAGTTGAATGTACTATTATCAACAATATGTTCTTTAATCCTGGAAGCACAATTGTTTTCGCTGAGGATTCAGATATTACCGATACTGACGGCATGTCTGAAATAATTTCACAAGATACCAACCTACTGCTTGGAGAAGCAACAACCTACCTAAATTTCGATGATATTGGATGTTCAAACCTATATATTCCAGATTCTGGAGTGGCTATTTCTCTAAAAGATCCTAATGGTGTCCTATCAGATACATTTGTCTTTGACAGTGGCCCTGCAAGCCAAGATGGATGGAGCAGTGAGGCAATTTCGATTCCTACAACCAGTGTTTCTAATGATGAATTTGTCTATGTTAGAGGTGATGGTTGCTCATTCTTACCCGACACTGACACAGCAGATGACTGGAAGCATCATTGGTCGATAACAGGTAGTATGGGTACTTTGTGCTTACAATCTGAGTTCGCCCAATCTGAAGCGCTTATAGTACCAATAATTGGCCCGCAAAATGGCTTACTTGAATTGAAACAATTTATTGACGATAGCCAAACAAGTTTGCGAATTCAATTGTACCAATTGCAAGACTCATACTTAGTTCAAGCATTACTAGATGCTTTGCAAAGAGGAGTGACTGTTGAATTAATGCTTGATCCAGGATGTATCAACTGTAACATTTGGTCTGAAACAGATTTACAATACAAGAATGATTTCGCTTACACCTTAATCCAAGCGGGTGCTACTGTTTATGAGTTCAATACTGGAAGTAATGAACCATACTTGTATCTTCACAGTAAAGTTGCTGTACGAGACTCAAGCAGTGTTTGGATGTCTTCAGGCAATTGGAAATCCTCCTCCGTTCCTGCACCTGATGTCAGGGGCAATGTAGAATGGAGTATTATAATCGATAATATAGAACTTGCACTAATGGTTGACCAACAATTCAATTTAGATATTCATTGGTCAGAAATGATGTCTTTAAGTGATTATACCCAGTACAATTTTTATCCACCAAATTCAATTGGTGGTGGTGGAGTACAATCAGCAATTCAAACCACAGTTTCTGGTGAATTACTGACCTGTCCTGAGAATTGTATAACAAAAATAACTGACTTTATTCGTTCAGCGAATAGTGAAGTATTACTCTCTCAGCAAACACTTGATGCTGACTGGGCATATGGTTGGGGAGATGAAAATCCGATCATTACTGCTCTTCATGATGTTGCAATGGATGGTGTTGGAGTACATCTAATAATTAATGGAGCATATTTGGACGATGATGACCAAGAAGTTGTAGATTTATTCAATGAAGTATGGAATAGCTCTCAAGGATTAGATGCATCTGCAATCGTTATGAGTGAAGATGATGATGTCTCAAAATTACATAACAAAGGAATAATTGTGGATGGTGAGAGTGTATTGGTATCTTCAATCAATATGGGTAGTTCTGCAATGAACAGAAATCGTGAAATGGGCGGCATAATACATTCAGTCGCTATTACTCAGTATTATCTTGATGCTTGGCATGTAGATTGGAATAGATTGGA
>JAKUNX010000158.1 GCA_022451835.1 Candidatus Poseidoniaceae archaeon | reverse complement strand
CGTACAGTTCGATTCTCCCAATCTGAGTAAATTACCTGATAATCCCAAGTTTGATTGTGCGTCGCCCCGATTCCCGCTCCATCGAAAAAATTGCCCCCATTTATACCAGTTAAATTGAACCAAGATTCTTCATGAATTACATTAACTGGAAATTCAATTCCTGTAGCATTAGCCTGCATCCCGGTCAATTCAATACCTCTAACAACTCCAAAATCACCTTGAACGTCTCCAGTAATCACTCCATCAATGTGGATGTCATCAACTAAGGTTATTCCTTGTTCTGACTTGGTATGAAACTGATAAATTGTACCATTTACATTTACTGAGGATTCATTATCGCTCTCTGAAAATCCGAATGTTCCTGAACCTACAAACTCCTCAATCTGATTAGTTCTTACACCATCATTCCATGTTTCTCCAGCATTCAAAGTGTTTACATCTATGTCAAGTCTTGTACCTTCATCAATAATTATCATATTTGCAATAGCCTCAAACCTTTGGTCATAGAATCTCCTTACTCCATTTTCATCCCACGTTTCAAGATAAAATACACCGATGTCACCGTTGACTGCAAAAGATGAGTTTTCACTTTCTTGAGAACTAATGTTTAATTCTCCATTAGCATCAATTTTTAGTCGCTCTGAAATTACTTGATTGATAATCGAACGATTCAATTCAGCATTTGTTACTTCTACAAGTATTGAAGTATTTACATCGTCTTCCATAGAAATAATATGCAATACTCCAGAGCCAACCGCTTCAAACACTTGTGAAGTTAAAATACCGCTCTGTATGGTTTCGTTCTTCCAAATCGATTGTAAATCAAGTGACAAATTATTGCTACCTAAATCTGTTGACTCAAGAAATGAAACGCTACCATTACCAAGTTCCCATGATTCGATAGTATCACCAATTCTCTGTTGCCAGCCTTGACCAGTAAAATTCAGTTGGAATCCTTGAGGCCCTTCTGAGTTGTTGTATATTTGATCGAGTAACCATGTTGTTTCGAGCATTATTTCATGATCATCCATAGGTTGATTCCAAGTTCCAACCTCAAATTCACGTTCTACAATCATAGGCTCATCCAATTCTTGTTCAGCATAATGGGTTATTGTAACTGATACTGTAATAACATCATTCCAATCTAAACTAGTATTAAGCTGAATATCTAATATCCTAAATCCTTCAACTATATCCCAGGATTGAAGAATCTCAACATCTAAGTTTTCTCCTGCCCTTTGATGAACAACATCTATCACTGCTTGATATGATTCGCCATCAGCAAAAGTAACTCGATATGCATGGTTATTTTCTCCAAATTCATTAGCAAGCCATAACGTGTTTATTTGAGGCTGCTGTGGCATACCGTCCGCTGCTACAAGTGGTGAGAATAGTGGCATTAATAGCACTAAAAGTACTGTCCCAATGAGCCTGCTAGACTTTGCCATGATGATATTGTGCACCTACTACTCTTCAATACTTGTGGAATCTTGTTTAACAAAAATTATGATTACATGATTCAATCAGTAAGGCGTAAATTGGTAAAAAATAACATGCTGAATAGTAGTTTGAATCGCGAAATTGATGAAGGGTTGATACTTCCGGCAACTATAGGAGGGGCTAATTTGGCACTGATTAACATCACTTTACCAGACGGAAATGTCAATGAATATGCTGCAGGCATCACATGTTCCGAAGTTATTACCGATGTGCTTGGAAAGAAAAATGGCTGCCTCGCAGCATTGGTTGATGGCCATGAAAGAGATATGTCTTTTGAGATTCATCACTCTTGTGCAATAGAGGGAATAAAGGCTGAATCTGATTCTGGCATGCACATCTTAAGACACAGTACTGCACACCTATTAGCCCAAGCAGTTATGGAACTTTATCCAGATGCAAAACCAACAATTGGCCCCGCTATTGACAGGGGATTTTACTATGATTTTGCCATGGATCCAATAACAGAAGCAGACTTAAAGCCGATTCAGAAAAAAATGCAAGAGATTGCTCGCAGAAATCTACCAGTTGAAAGAATTGAACTCGATGATCAGGAATTAAGAGATCACTTTGTTTCTAACCCTTACAAAATTGAAATTATTGAAGATAAAATCGGAGAAGGAACTGGTTCAACTATTTACAAACAAGGTGATTGGTATGACTTGTGTCTCGGCCCACACGTTGCAAGTACTGCTAAACTGATGTTTTGTAAATTAACCAGTGTTTCATCAGCTTATTGGCGAGGTGACCAAGATAGAGAACAATTAGTTCGAATTTATGGTATTGTTGAACCTACTAAAGAAGCACTCAAACAAACCTTACACAGAATGGAAGAAGCAAAGAAGCGTGATCACAGAAAGCTTGGGCGAGATTTACAACTCTTCCATATTGATGAAGAAGTTGGTCAGGGTCTGATTTTGTGGACGCCAAGAGGAGCAATTGTACGACAAGAGTTACAGAACTTTATCGGTGAGCATTTAACAAGACAAGGATACTCACAAGTATTTACTCCACATATTGGTAAACTTGACCTGTATCGAACATCTGGCCACTTTCCATATTACCAAGATTCACAATATCCACCAAGGGGTGAGCAAGATTTACTGA
>JAKUNX010000157.1 GCA_022451835.1 Candidatus Poseidoniaceae archaeon | reverse complement strand
TTAGCGGCAGGCATCGCTGGAGCAGCAGGTGGAATTGCTGGAGTTGCAGGAGGCATGGCGGCGGCGGCAAGCGCAGTTGGTGCGTTAGCATTTGGCGGAATATCGACAAAGGCTAGAAACTCCGAACATCCATTACGTCGCAGAATACTACTTACTCTTGATAAACATCCAGGATTATGTTATCGAGAATTGCAATCAACATTGGCAACGGCAAATGGTACCTTGAGACATCATCTAGACGTCTTGCAAACTCGACAAAGTATCACTGTAATGCCAGTTAATGGAAGAACCTGTTACTTTGCTGGAGCACCAAGTCAAGTCGAGGTATTGAAAGGTATTGCAGTGAATGAGCAAAGGGCAGCATCTGCTTTACCAATTGGCTTATCCTTGGTTCAAAGACTAATCATTGAAGATATTGTCAAGGAAGGTATTCCTCGTTCCCAAGCTCACCTTGCTCGAAGAATTGGCAGAACTAGAGCTACTGTTCACTCTGCAGTAAAGGTCCTTAGAAGAAGAGGTATCTTACGAGAAGATCGCATTGAATTGATGCCACACATTGACATGGATATAGAATGGCATGGCACCCAAGGTGTCGATTATGAATGGCTTGACGAACGCCGTTGAAAGTTTACTCTATTTTTCGCCTCTCAAGCGGCAATTAATACATAGAATTCAAAGACCTTCGTCGACGGCTAAGTATCGAGGATAATGTTCAAAGTTAGATTACAAGAGGTTTCTCTACCCACAAGCGATCGAGATATCGATAGTCTAACAACTTGGTTTGTTGACACATTGTGCCTGGTTAGAAAACGTGGTGATGATATGGCTGACCATGGTTTGGCTAATCCTGTTCATCGCCTGCTCAGAGATTATCTGTTTGCTCAACCAGAGGTCGGATGGGATGCTCAAATGCTAGCCGATGAATTAGCACTAACTCCTGCTTCACTAAACCACCATCTAACTAGATTAGTTCAATCTGGAATTATTGGTTATACCAATGAAGGTAAAGGCTGGAGAAGATATTACTTGCGAGGTGGTTCACTATCAAATGCAGTGGAAATTTTTGCTAATCAAGCAAGTATTATTGTTAACCAAAGGTTGGAAATGATCGATAATCACTGGGGGCGAAAAAATCCTCGTCTAGTACTGGAATTACCAGAAAATGACCGCCCGCCACTCACTCTAGGAATCGTTGACCATAGACCACTGATTCCAAATTCTGAAGAGAATGTACTATCTCAGTGGATGGGTGATTTTGGTTTGCTTGGAGAACGTCCCGGCAAGGAAATCAAAGCCGACTCAATCTCAGTCAAATTATTCGAGTTGATGATGAGTCGAGACGAACCACTTTCTCTTGATGAAGCGGCCGAAATTCTCGGCGGACAAAAAGCCCGTATCGGTCGAATATTAGAGCGTTTTAGAAGTAGCGGAATGGTTGAAAGAATCCCTCGAACTGACCGATTAGCAGTTGCTTTGTGGAATGCGATGGCTACGCAACATCAACGACGTGGCGAAGACTGGATGCTGAAAAAGGGCGGATTTCAAAGAATATTGAATGCCAAACAACAATCAAAGATACTGATGGCTCTGAAGAAAGGAAAATTATCAATAGAGGATGTCGATAAAGAAATGAAGAATATTGATCCTCAACAACAAATGCTACTGCTGAATCTACTTGGAGGAAGACTACCGCTTGGACATAGAATGAATGGGGAAGACTCCGCTCAAGTAAAGCGAAATGTCCAAGATTCCCTAGATAGAGTGCTTAGAAGAATGCGTAGAGTTGCTGAAATGTTAGAATCTGAATTATCCTCATAATTTCAGCCAACCATTGAAAAATAACAGCCTTGAGCGTAAAGCGATGAGCGAGTTCATCGGCCAGAAATTCGGCAAGTGGGAAGGCGAAGAGCGCCCGCTGTTTCTCGCCCCAATGTCAGGTGTTACCGACTTACCGTTTCGTCTTCTTGCTAAGGAATGTGGCGCTGATGTCACCATTACTGAATTTACCAATAGTACTGCTTTGAGCAGAGCTGCAACCGCTTCATGGCGCAAGATGGAATCGCATGAAACCGAAGTTCCATTCATTCCACAAATCTTCGGTGGTGATGCCAACGATATGGTTACTGCAGCAGAAATGTTAGCACCCAATTGTGATGTAATCGACCTAAACTTTGGTTGCCCTGCACCTAAAGTGACTAAAATTTGCGCTGGTGCAGCATTGATGGGCGAGCCAGACAATCTCGTATCTATGGTCAGTGATATTGTCGAGAGTGTAGATATTCCAGTTACGGCAAAAATGCGCCTTGGAACAGGAGCTGCTCAACACAATGCTGTAGAAATCTGTCAGCAACTTGAGAAGGTCGGAGCACAACGCCTGTGCGTTCATGGCAGAACTCTACGTCAACGATATGCAGGAGTGGCTGACTGGGATTACATCAAGGAGGTTGTCAAATCTGTTGAAGTACCTGTTATCGCTAATGGAGACGTTGTAGACTCAAAAAGTGCGGCTGCCTGTTTGCAAAAAACCAATGCCTCTGGCCTTATGATCGGTCGTGGTGCAATCGGTAGACCGGCAATGTTTGGTTATCTGAAAGTTGGCTTAGGCTGGATGGAAGAACCCGACTT
>JAKUNX010000156.1 GCA_022451835.1 Candidatus Poseidoniaceae archaeon | reverse complement strand
AGATGCTACGATATGGTCGCGCGAGGATAATAATGCCATCATGGTGGAAGATATTGCTGCCATTCCTGAAGAGAATACTTCTCCGTCTTCTGCACCTTCTAAGGCGCATATTTTGTCGATTACTGCTTCTGCATTCACTGAGGTAATTCTAGTGTAAAGCAATGCATGATGCGCCCCTGCAGCCCATCCAGCATAGCGTTCATCAGTTAATTTGTAGGTTGAAGATTGGAAGATTGGGGTGTTAACAGCATCGCCTACGTGATTGGTTCCTGAATGTACTGCTTTACTTGCAAAGCGGTTGAAATTCGGTGTTGATTCTTTTGTCAAAGTGCTCCCTCGTATACTCCAGAACTAAGAGGGCTTTGAATAATACGCCGCATTATTCATCGCTAGGATGTGAGTTTTCTTCATTTGATAACAATTCTACAATGATATTACCGATGAATAATGCTCCCCCACCAATTAAAATCCAAATGCTCCACTCCACCATATCTAATTGGAGGCCATATATTGTTGCCCAAACAGGCTCTAAAGCATAAATTATTGCTGCTTGAATCGGATGTAAATATCGTTGGTACAGGTTCAAAAATAGTAAGCAAAAGAATGATCCCCCCACTCCTAACAACAATACTGGAATTAATACGCCGTCGGAAAATATTAGCTTCCATTGTTCCATATCTGTCCCATCGCCGAGGAAAAATACCGTTATTGCTGAACAAAGGGTTACCACAATAAATGATGATGTTGATACTGCAATTGGGTCTCTTCTTGTCGTGATATGTTGAGTAAAAAGGATGTGAAGTGCAAAAAGTAAGGCGCAGAATACCGTAATAAATTCTGCAACGCCCCAAGTTAGGTGGGGCGGCCCTTGAATAAATCCGGCGCCAAAAGTTGCTAATCCAACTCCTAAAATCATGATTTTTGTTGGTAATCTTAGATTGTATATTGAAGATATTAGCGCTGTAAAAACAACATATAACGATGTCAAAAATGCTGAAACTGAAGGATCGATATCATCAAGTCCAATCATTTGTGAAAGATATGCAAGAAACATGAGTGTACCTAAAATTAATCCGTCTTGCCAAATCTGTTTATCTCCGAGAGACGTTCTGGCTTTTTTGAAAAATAATAGCATCATAATTGCGGCTATTGCAAAACGAGCGAAGACTAATGTGGCAACTACGCCATTTGTTCCAAATGCTGATTTTTCTGTATCAAGTGCATCTAAAGCTTGCTTCATCCAAATAAATGTGGCACCCCAAACTAAAGTTACTGCCAATAACGCAAATATTGCAATCTGTCTCTGTTTATTTGTGCTGGGAAGAGTATCCGATGCGCTTACTAACTGACCATCGGACATGATATTGCCAATTAATTCGAGTGCATTATGATGATGGTTAAATCAATAGTATAATGTAAATTCAAAGATAAGTCTCAAAGAGTGCTTTCAATTCGTTACTCATATGGCTCAGTCTGCAAATTCATGGGAGTTGCCGATAGACACTGGAGAAATTCCCCCTAGTGATAGTGAATTCGATGCAATTGTAGTCGGCGGTGGGCCAGGTGGTTCATCTGCTGCGGGATATTTAGCAATGGCCGGTAAGTCGGTTCTACTGTTAGAGAAAGGCATATGGCCGAGAGACAAAATTTGTGGTGACGCGGTTGGCGGTAAATCCTTGGGCCATGTCAAAGCTTTAGGTGTAAAAGAAACTTTAGAAGCATCCCCTCATTTTAGAGTTACAGGAATTAAATTTTCCTCGCCAAAGGGGAAAACCGTTCGAGTTGCATTGCCTGAAGAAGATGTCCAAAGACTTGAAGCTGGATATTCCTTGCCAAGAGTGCAATTTGACCATTTGCTTTTTGACAGATGTCAAGAATTGGTTAGAGAAAATGGTGGAATGGTAATTCAAGACTGTGCGGTTAGTGAAGTCCTTTTTGATAATGGCGAGGGTGGAGAAGACCCTGGTCAGGGTGCTGGTAATTTGCGGCATGCCAAAGGAGTGGTTGTAAAAATAGGTGGGCGTAAGGGCGAGGAAAGGGTGTTCTTTTCGAAAGAGATTGTTGGAGCCGCTGGATATCAATGCCCTGTAGCAAAAGCAGTAGTCAAAGATTCATTCAATGAAGAAATGATGGATAATATGCATTACTGTGGCGGCTATCGAGAATATTGGCGCAATGTCAAAGGGTGCGAAGGAGGAGTGGGTGATATTGAAATTCACTTTGTAGATTCAGTAGTCCCTGGTTATTTCTGGATCTTTCCGGTTAATGATGAAGTGGCAAATGTTGGAATCGGGATGGTTATTGGACTGCTCAAAAAAGAAAAGAAGAAATTGAAAGCACTACAAAAGGATGTTATTGAAAATCATCCACTATTCAAAGAACGGTTTGCCGGTGCAGAAATGGTTGATGGAAGCGGTAAGGGGTGGCAACTACCATTTGGCTCGCCACGTAAAAAGGAGAAAAACCAGCCGCGTAGAGCAAGTATGCGGGGAATTAGATTGGTTGGTGATTCTGCCTCGCTTGTTGACCCGTTTTCTGGTGAAGGAATAGGGAACGCCTTGGTAACTGGCGAGTTGGCTGCTAATCACCTTCTGGCAGGAATCTCTCCCGAGGAATATCAAGAAGAAATTTGGAAA
>JAKUNX010000155.1 GCA_022451835.1 Candidatus Poseidoniaceae archaeon | reverse complement strand
CCACAATGCGCTGCTCCAGTACCCCGCAAAGGTAGCGAATATGAAATCCAACATAAGGCGGAACTCCAAACGCAGCAGGCTCATCTTCATAGCCGTCGAGTACCAACCATTTAGGCGTCGTTTGCTCGACCATGACTGACTCTCAAGGCTTGAGAATTTCAATCCTTCTTGTGTCTCGGCTTACGCTTGCGCTTTTTACCATCTTCAGCCTCTTCACGCATAGCTCTTAGTTCACGAGAACTTTTTGCTGGCTTTCCATCTCTTTGACCACCGCCTTTCTTTTGCGAGACGTCAACACGGATTGAGAGTAACGAAAGCAAAGCCCTTTGGTCTGCCGCTATTATCAGTGATAATATTTACATCAACGACAGTACCATGCTTGCTGAATAATTCTTGCAAAGCATCTTTTTCTGCTTTGAACGGGAGGTTGCCAACATAAAATTTCATGCCATCAACTTCTCTTCTACCCTTGTTCTTACCTTTCTTGTCATCGCTGTCAGCATCTCTGACGCCAATTCTGCGACCATTGATTCGATGTCCATCTAATTCCTTAGCCGCGGCCTCAGCAACTGATTTTTCATGATAAGTGACGAACCCAAATCCTCGGTTAGCACCACCTTCATCGGTTGGGACAAAGCAATCTGCCATATCACCAAATTTAGAGAACATTTCGCGTAATTCATCTGTACCAATTTCTCGTGGCAAACCGCCAACAAATAATTTACATCCAGGTTTTGCTTTTTGACGCTGACCACCGCTAGATTGTTGACCTTCAAAACGGAAATAATTACGCTCTCGACCATCCTCACGGAAATCTTCGGAAATGAAAGTAGCACGGCCTGATGGCCCTTTGGCGAATAATGCTTCAGCCTCACTACCCCAGCGCTTGCCGGAATTGTTTAGCACGCTTGCACCTTGATCCAGCTCTGCCCAGCCAGCGCCAAAGTTATCGGCAAGGGCTCTAAATGAGCGATACTCACAACTTTGACAATTAACGTTCCAATCACCTTGTGCTTCAGCAACTAAAGTATCTCCACATGATGGACAAATTGCATGTAATACTCCACAATCATCTCTTTCTCTGAAATCAATTCTTACCACAGGTGAGACTTCTTTGATTTGAGCACGACAAATATCTCTTCGACGAACCGCATCTGCTGTTTGATGCATGTATCGATCTACTAATCCAGTGACATGAAAATGCCCATATAGATGGACAGGTAAAAGGTCACCGGATTTGCCTTCAACACATAGAATTCTAGCCTCGCCATTCTTTTCATTAAGTTTCTCAATTTGGCAAATAACTGTGTCTCCAACACTTGGAGTTAGAACCTCTTTGACCGGAACAACGGAGCCTACACCATTATCGATACTGAAGTTTCCAATCATAGTGGCCAAGATTAGACCATTAACTTCTATTGTCCCTTCACCAGCTTCACATTTGGAAGAGGTTGATACTTGCATTCCTGGGGTGACGAGGCTCGCCGTCATTGTATTACATCCTAAGCAATTGTGGCCCGAGTTAGGTCGCACAATCTTCGCTTGTGTTGATGGGCGGGTTTATCCCTTTTGAATCCATCATACGGAATGCCAACTAATCTTAATCCTCTAAATCTGGTATTTGAGCGTCACCAGGTTTGTGAAAACGCCAACACTTTACTTCCGTTTCACCCATTTTTCTGCTTTGGTGTGAATATTTTGCAGGCAGTCTGAAGTTACTTTCGAATACAATTTCATTTTCATAGCCATATGATTTGCCTAATTCTTCTAGATGAGTTGCTTTAGCAGAGTGTAAGACATACATTGATTTTGGTTGCAATTCAAAACCGTATTCCAATAATGGGCGGTCTGCTTTACTATTTTGGAAACCCCAAGGAGGATTCATAATTACAATGTCACAAGGGAATTCTTTTGGTGATTCATCAACACCAATCATGCAATTAATAGTATTGATATTAACAGAATATTTAGCCATAACCTTAGTACTATTTTGTATTGCAACTTTTGCAACAGTACTGTCTGCTTCAATCAATATTACATTACTTGCTCCTACTATACCACAACCGATTCCCAGTATGCCATTGCCTGCGCCGATGTCGACTATTGTTTTGTTAGTGAGAGAATCAAGTTGATCAACGGCTAAAACGAAAAATGCTGCCAAATCTCCTTCTGTGGCATACTGTTCAAGATTGGCAGAATGCTGAGGGTGTGGAGTTAACTTAGACAATTCAATGGCCAAATGTTTGGGCCGCAAAGCATCACCAACCTGGTGGCCTATATTGTTGATTATTAAATCTGGCAGCGGCTTCAGTTTGTTGCCGCATCGCTTCTAAACGAGCATAAGCATCATTTTGAGAATTTATTTGCTGCTGTTGCATTTGAATACGTAGAAGTCGGATTTGTTCTGCCTCTGCACGTAATCTTGCGAGTAATTGTTCGCTAGGTTGAGCCGTGCCACAAAACCGACAGAATCTAACACCATCATGGTGTTGATTACCGCAATTAACACAGAAGCCCATAACCATTCCACTCCGCCGTCATATTTGAGTCAATCGTTATTATTGCATAGCTGTTAATTGAAGGAATACTGGCCATGTTTCAAATCCAGTTGCCATTGCGCGTTCGCTAATATCTTCCCCCC
>JAKUNX010000154.1 GCA_022451835.1 Candidatus Poseidoniaceae archaeon | reverse complement strand
TCCGCCGCCAAGAACGGCACCAGCCACATGAGTTCCGTGCCCATTGTCATCATCCGCTCCATCATCACATGGGCCGGGGTCTGAAGGTGAGTTCCAAGTACAGGAATGATACGGTTCTGGCCATGAATAAATTCCGTGGATATGATCTGCAAAATCAGGGTGCATTGTGCCATCATTAACTCCACTCTCAAGTCCAGAATCGCCAACAGTGACGATAATTCCGCTACCATCTAGTCCAGACCATGAGCCATCTAATCCAGTCATCTTGGCATTATCTCTAATATCATCTGAGTTGATTATCGTATTTGCTACTGAATTAAGTGCAAATGCTTCAGGTTTTTGTTCCAACCATTCGATTTCATCTTGGAGCGCAAGCCATTTTACGCCAGAGATTCCAGTGCTTACAGTCGCAAATCTGCTACCGTATGAGTGAATTTGAATATCTTCTCTTTGTTGGATTCCGTTTGGTAATTCATAACCTGATAATACAACATCAATAGTTAGAATTTCGTTATTTAGTAAGGATTCTGATAAACCGTGGCGTATTTTATCGACAGAATCTAATTTGACAATTCCTTCTACCGATAAATCATGCAGCTGTGTCAGATCTACATTGTTAAGTTGGCAATTGAAACCATTTGGGGGCATGAATGAATCGCAAGAGATGCCATTATCAGATAATTGATATTTCCATTCAGTTGGGACTGGGAATTCATGAGTGATAATGAACCTGCCGTCAAGGAGGTCTAAACCAGTCCATTGCGCCCAATTTTCAATTGGTATTATTGATGGAGAACGATACAATAGAGTAATTTCTCCTGCCGCGAACTCATCTGAAAACCAGCCATTGATTAATTCTTCACTAGGTATAATTCCAACATCATTTAGCCCTTCAAGTTGTTCGGTTTGTTCCACAATTATAGAAGGAATTTCTGCCTCTTCAGCAATTGCCATTGGGGCGACTATTTGCAATAAGAAAAACAGACAAATCATTACAGATTTGAGTGAGGATACTCGGCTCATGAATCTACACTGTACCCGGCCCCTCATGAATGATTTGCTTATTTCTTGTTACATATTAACTACGAGAGTTCAAAAACTTCGTTGCAGGCGCTAACGCATGGTACGAGGTGGCGGAGGCTCCGACAAGGTAGATATGATGTCACCATCGTCAGATGATGAAAAGACGCAAGTTGTTGGTAGGCAAATTTGGCGTGTTGTTCCTTATGCTAAAAGATATCCAGGTAGAGTGTTCTCAGGAATTTTTTCTAATGCTTTAGCGAGAGTTTTTGACCTAATGCCGTTTGTTGCTATCGGTTATTCAATTGATTATTTCACCAACAAAACAATGAGTGGTCCGCAATTCTTGCAAGATTTTGTAATAGCATTGCCTGGTGGAATTGAGGTTGGTTACGGTTTCTTGATTTTTCTAGGTTTCTTTTGTCTAGCATTTTTCCAAGGTATCTCCGAGTATTCTTGGCAGACACTTGGCTACAAGATTCAGCACGATTTACGAATGGATGCAACTAAGTCAATTATTGCAATGGAAGCATCATATTACGATATGCGGCAAACCGGACAAATTATGTCGGTACTATCAAGCGATGTCAATCAATTAGAAGATGTGGTGGCAGATTCTTCAACTTCAATAATTAGAATAATCGTCACTTTCATGACTGCATTCGTAATTTTGGTTTTGATGTCTTGGAAATTAGCAGCAGTTCTTTTCGGCCCACTAATTCTTATTGTTCCTCTGGTATATTGGTTTTCAACAAGGGTGCAACGTAAATATCGCAAACAGAGAGAATCTACAGGCGACATAACTGCGGTATTAGAGAACTTGATATCAGGAATCTCTGTAGTTCAAGCATACAATGCTCAAGACTGGGAATCCAATCGAGTAAACCGAGAATCTGCGGCATATCGTGACCAAGCAATTGGTGCGAGTCAAGATCGCAATCGGTTTGTTCCTATGATTTACGCAATCGCAGGTATTGCTTTTGGATTACTTGTCTCAGTTGGTGGTTCCTTGGCTGGAAGCGGAGAGATAAGTACAGGTCAGTTAGTTACATTCTTGTTGATTAGTACTAGGATGACGATGCCGCTATTCATCTTCGGGATACTAATTAACCAACTGCAAAGAGGAGAAGCCGCAGCAAGAAGAGTCTTTGCAGTAGTGGATTTGGAGCCGCAAATTTTTGATAAAGATGATGCAATTGTACTTGAAGAAGATATTGAAGTAGTTGAATTCAAAGATGTTTATTTCACATACCCCAATACGAATATTCCGGTTTTGAGTGGCATTTCATTCAAGGCAGAAGGAGGCGAATTCTTGGGTATAATGGGCCATACTGGCGCTGGTAAAACAACCATTTTGAAATTGCTGATGCGTTATTATACGCCTGATAGCGGTGATGTATTGATTAATGGGGTATCAATTGATGATTATACTCTAGATTCTGTTAGAGACAAGATTGGTTTTGTTAGCCAAGAACCTTTCTTGTTCTATGGCTCGATTAAAGACAATGTCATATACAACCAAACAGCTAATGACGATGAACTTCAAATCGCATTAGAACTTGCTGGGGCAGCGGAGTTCATTCAAGAGTTAGAAGAAGGCTTGGAGACAATGGTTGGTGAGCGTGG
>JAKUNX010000153.1 GCA_022451835.1 Candidatus Poseidoniaceae archaeon | reverse complement strand
CTAAACCGCCAAGAATCCAATGCGCTGGCATTCTTGACTCAAGTTTTCCAGCTTCCATTAATTCATCTTCTCTTTGTGCTAAATTGACATAATACGAGATATATCCCGGCAATATTGGGAATGCGCAGGGTGAAAAGTAGACCAAGACACCAAGCAATAACCCCATGGCGAATATTGCACTGGCTGACCGGTCAACCTCAGCGATTGAGAATCTGAAATCTTCGGCTTCCCCTCTTGCTGCTGCTAAAACTATTGAATCAAATTCATCCCATCCACCTGTTGGTGAGCCAGAATTCTCTTTTGCTACTACGAACCCTTCGTGATCGATGACTAACACAACCGGAATCGCTTGTGCTTGATATTCTTCGACCATTGCACCCCTTGAAAATTGTATTATGTCCCAAGTGATGTTGCCCTCGATGGAGGTTTCGATTGTGAAGTTAACCGACGAGTTTTCTTCGATTACAATTTCGATACCTTCTACATCAAATTCTGAATTGTCATTATCCTTGTTTTCTTGACCGATATCGAAACACTTTACCTCTTCTTGGGATTTGTTGACCTGTGCTTTGATGCAGTATGCACCATTATCCAAATCAATACTTGAGGAATTTGTACCCGAATGGATTACATCAGATTTGATAACTGAATCCGCAGCCCCAGTGGCTACTATCCATGGCATGTGGGAACTTGAATCTGGATCTCCAAACGTATTGTTGAGTTGACTGAGAGTTTCAAGATCGTACCAGCTGCCAACGGAAATGATTACGATTTCATAATCACCATCATAACTCATGTAAGTGTCTAATTCTTTTTCCAAATGTGCTTGGACTAAGTGACAATTTCCACAATCAATCGCCATGAAATCTACAATCACAACTTTGCCCCTGTGATCAGATAACTTGAACCATCCTGTTTCGTTGACATATTGACCTTCTTCTACGGTCCGATTAACTGTTTCAACCTCGAAATCAGGTGCAAGCCGAATATCATCTCTGTCTACGCCATAACCCTCGGAGGCAAGGTCGAACATCGCTAACCCTGCGTAACCGATTATTGAAAACAAAACAATACCAATTACAAGAGCCTTCCAAGTTGTAGAATCCTTGAAAACGCCAAGGTCTACGCCAAACTTGTCTTTTAGGCCCATTATCAAATCCTATACAATCAAGAATATCAAACTGTCCAATTCAAGGTTGTATCTTACTTCTGTGATATTGGCCTACTCCTGCCACCCCACAGTACTATCTTGAAACATACCCCGCCAACAATAAGCCCTACTGCAGCACATAAATAGAACCAAATCATTCCAGAAAAATCACGTTCAGTTACTGAAGGATTATTTTGCAAACCATAGTAGAGTATTATACAAGATATCGCTCCAATTAGGGCACTGATCCCGAAGCCAGCGAAAACAACACCCCATTTCTTAGCCTTGTTCACAGGATAGGGTAGATGTATGATGACTTAAATTTTGAGACTACATTAACCTGCATGCTCTGTCCCTTGGGACATTGAATATAGCCTGTAAAGAGCATCATTATCAACAAGCCAATCAACTACAGATTCAGGTATTGAAGCCTTCATGACCTCTTTTTGGGCGTCTAACTCAAAAACAGTTGATAACATCTTCAAGGTGACTCTGACCCTCCAACCCTCATATGACTCTCTATTTTCTAACTCAACCCAATGAACATCGAAGTCTGATTTCTCGTAGAGTTGTTTTGTTGACACATCACTAGTAACGAGGGTTCCTTTTCCGTGAAATTTCTTTGCATGCTCTACCCAGTTAGGAGGGTCGTTTATATCTGGTATTTTGACAACCTTTGCTTGTCTATCTGCCAGCCATCCTCGAATCATTGCTTCTCTTTCAACTGCATTCCAAGGATTATCCATGCTCATTTCTGCCTCACTAGAACCAATTGCAATTACAGTCGGACCCAAGTCTAAGGCATGGTTTATCAGATGCTCATGTCCTTTGTGAAAAGGTTGAAATCTGCCCAGAACAATATACATGTAATCACTCAAAATAAGATTCAACGTTTACATCCGGTAATTCAACACCAAAGCTTCTGAAGCACTCAATCATCCTCTTGCAACCTTCAACCATCTCAGTGACAGGAGTTTCCCCCATACTACCAACTCTGAACATTTTGCCTTTCAAATCGTCTTGTGCACCAATAACCTGAGTTTGATATTCCTCTTTCAATCTTGTTCTCCAAGAATCATCTATTCCTTCAGGATACAATATTGCAGTGACTGTACTTGATCGGAAATATTCATCAGCAAGTAAGTCAAAGCCCAAATCAATAAACAAATTTCTGACACCTTTTGCGAGAATTTCACAGCGTTTCCACCGATTTTCTAGACCTTCTTCTTTCAATACTTCAAGAGCTGCAGCCCAACCCATCGCAGGATTGATGGCAGGAGTCCAGGGAGTTTGATCATCGTCTCCCTTCTTCAAAGCAGACAGAATATCAAGGTAAAATGTAGGATTTGCATCGTCTTGATTGCGAATCGCTTTACATCGGTTGACAAAGTTTTGATTGACTGCGATTGCGGCTATACCGCTTGGGCCTGCTGTACACTTCTGAGCACCTACAACCACTGCCTCAGCGCCCCACTTTTCAGGATGGACTGGTAAGCCACCAAC
>JAKUNX010000152.1 GCA_022451835.1 Candidatus Poseidoniaceae archaeon | reverse complement strand
TCATCCGGCCAATCATTACCGTAAAACATTGACATATAGTAAGAATCTGCATTATACCCAACCGAATCAAGTAGACTCGTTATGCGATGATTTGGTGCTGGAACAAAAATATCAACGGTAGATTTTGGTGGAATTGCAAATACCGATTTCTGAAGCATACCTCTCCAGTTCTTACATCCCGGCTCAACAACCCAGGGGCCGACTTCGTACCAGTTTTCATCTCCTTTAACAACTATAAATCCTTTCACTATTTGATTTTCATCTAGTGCTACAAAGGCACATTGCGGTAAATTTCCGATAAAGTCTTTGATAAGTTCGGATCTATCTCCCCCAAATTGTCTTTTATCCATTTCTAAAATATCATCTAAATATCCTTCTGCAGGAACAATATTATCATCCGAGTCAATAGCAAATGGTTGAAACTCCTTCAATTCTGCATCAAGCCTGAAAAGAGTTGACATACCTTCTGGAATGAAACCTAATTTCTTGTAAAAAACAGTTGAATTCATATTTGAGTGAACTCTGACTGAATCACAAGTTTCAAGCCTTCTCTTGGCCTCAATTACTAATTTACGACCTATTTCTTTTCCCCTGTAATTCTCTGAAACAATAACATTTCCAATCATCCCTAGAGTACTAAAATCAAATGCTGTCGTTACACCTACTAATTCACCATCATCGTAAGCTCCAATAGGTATACTCTTTTTGAAAAGTCGATTCCAATCACTTTTAGAATTACCCCACTCTTCTGCATCGGTTAAAGATTTAGCAGCTTCTAAATCCGATTCCTGAATATTTCTTACCTCAACCATCTGAATAACCCTCATCACAGTCTTGCTGCCCAAAAGTCAAAAATTTCTTCTTCTTTACCTGAAGCTTAAGCCTGCAACTACCATATCCATAATCCTCGCCACCGTACCAATGCGGGCAATCTTTACACTTAAGCATTAGGTATTGATTTGGGCAATATTAATGAAGATATCTATTGAAGAAATTTTATAATGTAAGCCTCTTGTGTAATGTTACATGAATCAAGCTTATACAATGTCGATAGTTCTCATGCTGTGTTTGACTACTGTTAGTACAGGGTCTCTAGATGAACCTGTAGTTACCAAAATTAATGATTATCCAAGCGGCTTCGATGGACATGAAAACGATACTATTGATAGAACTAATACATTCCCATTCGACATTTTTTATGATGACTATTACGAAACCTCTGCCGAAGTATATGCTCAATTGTTAGAATTTACAACCCAGTATCCCGACATCGTCGAAATGTATACTCTAACTGACATGATTCCTCAAGGGCAAACTTGGCAAGGAAACGAGATTTACGGAGTGAAAATTTCCGACAACGTAGCCAACGAGCCTGCATTTTACGATGACCCTGACGAGGAAACTTATTTCTTAGTAAGTAATCACCACTCAAGGGAATGGATGACAATACCTACTGTAATGTATTTCATTCACTATCTAACTTATTACTACGAAGAGGGTCCAATAGATAACGACGGAGACGGACTCATCAATGAAGATATGATAGATGGTGTTGATAATGATGGAGATGGAGAACAAGGTGGTAGAGTTGATGAATTCGGGCGTGCTCTGTTTGATGGAATTGATAATGATGGAGACGGAATAATTGATGAAGGAATAGATGAGGACCCAAGTGAAGCACGTGTGACACATCTTGTCAATAATCGAGAAACTTGGATTATACCTCTACTAAATCCTGATGGATATAACTTTGACCGCGAGGATCCAGACCGATTCTGGAGGAAAAATATGCGTGACAACGACGGAAATGATAGGTATGGTGACGAATGTGATGGTGTTGACATTAATCGAAATTATCCACTTGAATGGTCTCACAACACCCAGGGACAAGCAGTCATCGGAGATGACTTAGAAGTTGAATTCACCGTAGACGATGATAATCCGTGTTCTGATGTATATCATGGACCGAGAGATTTCTTCGATGATGATGGTGATTGCGATAGCGATCTTTGTGATACTCCAATAAGTATAGGAGATCAGAATTCGCAAACAGGAATTGATGAAGATCCGCCCGATGCACTCCACATTGATGACGATGGAGATGGAATGATTGATGAAGATAGGGAAGGAGGCTTTAGTGAGCCTGAAACGAAAGTAATAGAATACTTAACATGGAGACTAGATATTTATCCAGATTATCCGCAAGATAAGTATCTTGAGGACTATCAAAACGGAATTGAAAGAGATAACTGGCCTGAAATGTATGTAACTGCACCCGATGGTGACTACATAAGAAATTACAGACCAGAAGCTCATGATATGAAACACAACATAATGAACTCTGTATCGTATCACTCTTACTCCGCGCTTTACATATGGCCGTGGGGCTACAAAGACCAAGCCCCACCCCATGAATTATACATGGAAAACCAAGTTAAACCTCTAATGAATGTAACTGGATATGGAAACTGGAAAGACCAAGGTGGATACAAAGTTTCAGGAGATATCACAGATTTCCTGTACGGAATGCAAGGCTCTTTCTCTTACTCAGTAGAACTGAACTTCGCAAACCAGGGCGGACTTCAAGGAGGATTCAATGCTGATCCCCTATTGATCAGGCCAACCGTGCGAATGCATCTACTCACAAACATTCATTTCT
>JAKUNX010000151.1 GCA_022451835.1 Candidatus Poseidoniaceae archaeon | reverse complement strand
ACTCCTTTGTGTGCTCTGTGTATTGCACCAGGTTCAACTGTATCATGTGCTGGCGTCTCCATGCCACCAGATTGGAATGGATCGTGTCGGACATCACCGAGTAATGAGCCTGACAAGGTTGCAGTCGCATCAACAAATGGCGGTAATTCGCTAGAATCATGCTTAACTAGCAACTTTGGTATTCTACTTTCATCAGAAGCACCAAGTCTGCCACGAATGAACATGTATCCAAACATTAACAGAAAACCACCAAACAATAAAGTGATTATATCACCAGTTTGTAATGTTGCAATGATTAGAAGGAAACCAATAGCAGCAAATGCAATCAACAACATCTTTTGTGAACGCTCTTTCTGCTGTCGAATAGCCTCGCGTTGAAGTTTGACGATTCGTTCTCCTCTTGAAGCAGGGACGCACCTAACTCGCGGTTCATTCTCATCATCTTCATTTGGATAGACCAAAACATCTTCTAAAACATCTCTTGGAAGTAGTTCAGTCATCGACTTTGCCAACATTGACTTCCCCGTACCTGGGTCTCCTATCATAAGCATGTGGCGTCTTTGTTCCGCAGCTTTTCGAATCACAACAGATCCCGTTTCTTGGCCAATCACTTGGTCTACCAATGTATCAGGGATTGGTACATCTTCGGTTGATACAAATTCAACAGAATTAATCCAATTTTCGACACCTTCTGTTACAATCTCATCGCTACCTGTAGGCTCTGGAGACCATATTGTCACCTCGTCATCCGAGGCATCTTCGACGTCTGTATCTTCACCGGACACATTATCCCCTCGCACTTCTCCCCTTTATGGGTTTAGAATGTTTAACCTTACAATAATCTCAGCCTTGTAACCTGTCAAGGTACTGTTGACCATAATACTCCCACTGATCCATTGACCATCCAGCTGGCAATCCACCAGGTGGCAGAGGAGGTCCACGATGTGCTTGTAGTTGTGGTATGTTTAGTGGCGGTGCTGGTTGAGCATATTGAGGAGTTTGAATTGGTTGTTGATAGTTTGGAGCATATTGTGAGTTTTGTATTGGTTGTTGGAAAATCTGTTGAGTGCCACCATACATAGAATTGGCAACAGCATCACGGGCAGGAAGGGTAGTATCTGCCCATTTGAAGCCTTGAACATCTTCGGTTTCTCTGCCACGTAACAGGAACATTCCTCCTAGTAGAGCAACAATAATTATTGCAATTACTATGCCTGCAATTAATGTTGGATTATAATCACTATTACTATCATCAATGCTGGTACCTGAAGTATCATCTTTAGTACAAACAACTCTTGCATCTAAACAAGCTAGTTCTAATTCAAATTCTGTGTCGATTAATTCTAACTCTAATTCTGTATTATCTGCATCAGGATTTGCAGATATTTGTTCTTTCAAATTATCAATCTTGGAATTTAAGTTTTCAACATGTTGTTCAATCATTTGGTCATCCATTTGTGATGGCGCAGGCATATCTTGAGTTACCGTCCACTTGTACAGTGGATCAACTGCCCTAGGAGTCTTGTAGTTATTGTTGAGGCTATCAACACCATCGATCATCAGGTAGAAATAATCGCCATAGTCGTATCCATATGGTCTTGAAGACTTAGTTGGGTCTGCGGCATTAGGGATATCAAGTTCTCCTTCCCAGCCGGAAGCAGATTGAGTCATATCCAAGTCATAGAACCAAAGTCCATCACAAACTCCTTCATTGCTACAGGTTTGCCATCTAACACTTAAGGAAGAAAATACTGGCGCATCATCGCTAAGATACATGTTGATGTAAGGCGTTTGACCTATGTACACATTACTCATTTCTACTATCATAAAGCCTTCTTCAATTGGACTCATAGCAATAGTAAATTCGTCAGAATCGTATACTTCAACTGTAGCAACATACTCATTTGAGGAGTAAGTATCTACAACTTTAATTACAATATTCTTGTCACCAACTTCGTTAAATTTTAATTTTAACATTCCTGTTTGTCGATTATACTGCGCTCCTCCTGCTTCATCTGGAGAGCTCACTATTACGGTGACTTCACTATCTAAATTATCCACATCACTAACCAAAGAATCAAGATCTAATGATGTTTCTTCTCCTGCTTTAAGTCTTAAACCTTCAAACGGAGACATATCAGCAACTGGTGCGTCGTTAATTGGATTTATATTGATCAAAACAGTCTGATCTGAGCACTCCATATCAGTGTCACATGCTCGAATTGTCAGGGTAGTCTGACCTTCTGAATCTGTGCCAATAGTTTCGAAACCTAATACGCCGTTGATAATCTGTGAGGAAATTATTCCTGGATTTGAATCACTTAAAATGTCAAATGATAGCAGACTGGTTGAACTCGGTTGGCCATCAGAAGTCGTATCGCTAACATAAGGTTGCAAGCGAAGTGTTCCATCTGATTCAGGACCTTGTTCATCGATTGTCTGTGTCATCGTTTCGCTCTGCGCATGAGGTGTTTCTCCGTTTCGGTCGTGAGGCAACGCCTTTGGTTATCGCGATAGATTAATTGTGCTTTACGTTGGCATCAGCACGTGGCGCAGTCTGGCCGCAGAGACTTCCGCCTCGCCTTCTTGCAAATGTTGTGGACTGAGCCACAGCTCGTTGGCATGCGGCTGCATTACAACGGCCATGGCCGGCGTTCCACGCTCCAACTCTTCGTCAATTT
>JAKUNX010000150.1 GCA_022451835.1 Candidatus Poseidoniaceae archaeon | reverse complement strand
AGCGCGGTGTGACAGATACATATCGTAAGACTCTAGAAGAAACCGGTTTCACAATTACCCTTCGTGCTGTCAAGAAGCAAGTGGACGCAACCCCAACTCCAGCAAGCGTTGAGGTGAAGGTTAGAACACCTAAGACACAAGGATGGAGTGATGCTTACCACGTTCTCGATTTCTATGCTGAATCAGAGTTTGCTTGTAACAACGGCGGTTGTATCACAGAATCACAGATGATTACTATCTATGTTAGAGGTATTTATCTGCCAGGCTTTGAAGTAATTCCAGCACTTTCAATGATCGCTCTTGCAGCAGCAGTTGCCGGTCGCAGATTCATCAATATCGATGATGAAGAAGAAGAATGGCGCGAATCAGCACCAGGTCTGTGAATAACAGAATCGCCTTCAAAACGCGTCCTTTAGATGCTGAAAGGCGTTTAATTCATAACTTGTACTTGTAGTCCACGAGTTCGGGGACGACCTATGAGTGGACTATTAGACAAAGCAAAGACTGCCTCAAGTTCTGAAGAAAAGGCTACTAAAGCCGATACTAATCAAGCAAAACAAGCCAGTAGTGCTGGTTTACTGAAAAAGTCAGATTCTAAGCCACAAAAAAAGCAAGCGTCAAAATCAGATTCAGCACTGCCAAAAACACAATCGTCAAAGGCAGGCGCAGCACCAGATGGCCCTGACATTCCAATGATTCTCAATCTCGCCGGTTGGATAATTATTGTTCTTGGAGCAATCTTTTCACTTCAAGGTGGAGGTTTTGGTCTCATAGTGGTGCTAATTGTTTTGGCGCTAGGTATTGGGTCAATAGTTCAGTCACAGAAAATGACAGGTGGAATTTCACCGCTGAAGACCGGAATCTCAGTTGCTCTCGCTTTTGTAATTGCAGTTGGCCCATATGCAGCAATTATGATCGTACCTACCAATGCATCAATGGCTGTCACAGAAATATCAATTGATGAAGATGAAGATACAATATCGTTTGTAGTTAGAGGAAGTTTTTCCGATGCAGACGCGAAGATTTATGTTGACGGGGAACAGGTCTGGTCAGGTTCTAAGTCAATGAATAATGATAGGGCGAGTTTTGATGTACCTATAGCAACAATCTTCCAGGGTAATTCCTTAGATTACACGGCTAACGTGGTCAAAGAATATACTATAGAGGTTGAATCTTCTGACGGGCAGATGATAACAGCAGATATTGATCCTGATTTCACTACCAGAGAAGTCCTTGATTCCGGTACAAGAATATTCAAGGTGCTTAAGACTGGGACAAGAAATAATGACGGGCAAACAGAATCATATACTTACACAGACGGTTTGACAATCGATGCTATTGTTGGGCTATTCTCACCATCTGAAGGAGCCCAAGATGATGGTGGTCACAGTTTAGATAACTTGGGCTTAATCCCTGTAACTTCTGACTACAGTTTCCAAATGACGATTAAGAAAGGATCATCAACTCAGTATGTCATGCCAACTGTGACAGTTAGTGGATTGGACGCATCATGGTCAAGCACCTTTTCAGGGACACAAACTGGAAAAGCCAATGGCTGGCTAGGTATGCCTGGAACTGGTCTGAATGACCAAAGTACTGAGTACCTAAAGAAGGATGACTTTTACGACGATAGCGGTTGCTACACATTTGAGATTGAAGTTACAAACCAATATTATGCTGGCGATACTGCTACTACTTACACCTCTAGTAATAGTTGGGAGTTAGATTGGAATGATGATGACTCAACCCAAGACGCCCAGATGACCACTTGCTAAGTAAGAATGTGTACTTGATATTTATTCAGTATTTTCTTCATCTAAGTCAGTAGATTCAATTGATTCTTCTATTGCTTCATTATCATAACTCTTCGCTTCTTCAACTGCAGATAACTTATTTGCAGATACTCTAGTAAAGATTATTGTAGCAATAACAATTACAATTATAATCGCTGCGTAAAGAATAATCGGTGCATCATCTCTATCTTCTGCATCCTTAAATGACACTTGTTCAGATTCTGTACCCGATGCAGAGGTTAAGTCGTCAGCTAGTGAGTTGAAAAATGATGGAATCGATGCTTTACAGTTGAGAGATTTAGCACCGGATGCATTTGCGTACCAAACTCCGGGTATTTCCTTGGTTTGACCTGCCTCAAGACTGACATATATTGTGGCCATGTCGGCTTCATCTATGCCTTCAAAACATCTAATATTTGTCGCAACATCTACATTTCCAGTATTAGAAACCGTCAGCATAACGCCAAGTCCTTTGTCAACAGTACCTTGGTTATCCTCAGGTACTATTTTATCAATTACTACAAATGGCAATTCTACATTTGCAGTATAAATGGGAGTTGTGGGTGCAGGGTCAAGAGTAATTGAATAATCACTATTCCACACACTCATACCACCATTAAGGGTAATCATAATCATACCATCTTCTTGATGAAGATTCCCAGAACTATCCACCCATTCTGTCATTCTCAGAAATTTGCTAATTTCAGGATTATTATTTTGACCAAGATCAATTGCACCATTCTCATCAAGAATCAAATCACCATCGCTTCCTAGATATCCCAATCCTTCGTAATGTACGGTAGATGGTGCATCTTTGAGGTTGGTATTGATCACTCTTTTAGAAAGCAACCTAATCCACATGTCTGTTGGGCCACCAGTTCCTGTCATTGAGCTAATATCATA
>JAKUNX010000015.1 GCA_022451835.1 Candidatus Poseidoniaceae archaeon | reverse complement strand
AAAATAAGACAGGGTTACCTATGAAGGTTTCAGGAATTCAGATGTTTTCTATTTTTTCTGCCACCGTATTATCTTGGATTCATGCGACTGAGTATGGTATTGACTTAGGAAATACTAAGCCACAATTTTTGTTATACAGTATTTCAGCAATATTACTGACATATTATGTGGTAACAGGCCCTAAACAATCTGTACTTCAAGAACAACAACTTACTGAGTCAGAATAGCATCAACCGATTTTAGTTTCCGGTTTTCTAACTTATGCTGGATGATAATGTGAATCATAAACGCTAGCAACCCGATCGAGAAGATTATGTCCCAAGACAATTTGAATATTAGTCTTGGTAAGTTAGGTGATATAGAGAGATGTAGTGATGACATCGCGATACGAGCCGCCAAAAAGTAAGCAACATATTTCAAATTAAATCCAGCTTTGTAAAACATGCTAAACCATAGTAGTGACATTGCAGCAGCAGGTCCACCACCCATGAAGCCAACCCATCCATTACTTGGTGAGAATCTGTCACCAATATATCCGCCATTAAGATATAGATTTCCAGGATCAACATCTCGTGGATGAGTCAAACCATTGATCTGACCAAGTGCGGCCCACCAAGTAAACCAAACAACAAGAGGCAAGATTGTCAAAATCATTAATCTTGAAATTTCTTTTTCCAAATCGAGTGATTGAGTGAATAAGAATTTTAATTCATTTTCAAAGAACGACTTGAATGAAATATACAGTGCTATACTGATTGCTCCAACATAGCCGCCCCAACTCATAGTCAACCAACAGAATACTACCAAAGTGATATACTCGATTCCTTGTTCTTTACGACTAATTTTTTGATAAAAAGCATAACACAAAATGGCCACCATGGATGATAGTAAAATCCAATCAATTAGATTACTTTCTAAAATCATCAATGATGGTATTGAAGTGAAGATACCAAGAACAGAATATTTCTTGAGCGGAGTGTTGAGGGATTTAGAACTAAATAGGTATAACGTGATTCCTAGGAAAATAAAACCAGTATTCATTAGCCATGGAATGAAATCTTGTTGAATTGACAAATTGATAATTCCTCTAGGCATTGACCAATATAGAGGAGGTGCTCGATAGTGAGCTATAATGGTGATTGGGATGATGATAAAAGTAAAACTCCAACGTATCAAATTAGAAGATTTTGTTTCTTTTCCAGCCTTTCTAAAGATTGGCGTCAGTAACATTACTAACATCAGTATATTCATTGCAGAAATTCTCGTCTCTGTGAAGATAATTATTGTTACAAACATAATTATCAAAGCGAAATTTAACTTCTTACGTCTTTCATCTGAAATATTCTTGTTAACTAAGGTATATGCACAAATTGCTAAAAAGGCAATTGGCAATAAATATCCTACAGCGTAGTAAACTAATGCTAAAGTATCTCTATTATAAGAAACGAAAGCAGAGAAAATAAATCCTCCACCAAATATTGAGGCTAATTTAATGGCACTAGATTGAGACATATTCTCTCGTTTTGCCAGCATAAATATCCCAATACTAATCGCGATAAATGCCAGAGCAGAAATTACTAAATCTAACCCTCTCAAGCCGATTTCGTCATAAGTTATTTTTTCCCACTCAATATTTTCTCGAGATAAATCTTCAAAATATGGGTGACCATTTTCTTCCATCCATTCATTTCTAGAAATTGTTGCATTCCAATTCCATTGATCTAATTCTTGGTATCTCTCGTCACTTAATTCAAAGGCGTCTAATGGGAACTTACCATGCACTGCATGAGGAAAAGGTAGTGAGAACAATAGCGAAGGCAAGGTGGCTAAATCTCGCTGGTCGATTTGTTCAGGATAGTAATAATTCTCTTTAACATTGGGTCCCCAAATCCATGCACCCACCTCTCTTATTTCTAAATCCGGAGAGCCATGTTGTCCACTATCTGTTAATCCATGGTCAGCAGTCACTACCACAGTCCATGAATCAGGAATCTTCGCAAATATTGTCTCAAAATGGTCATCAAGCCAGCGCAATTTGTCATGATATTCGTCTGAATCTTTAACGGCATATCTATGACCGACACTATCAAGTCCGGATAAGTGAGCAATAATTACGTTAGGAGGTTCTTCGTAAGTCGTTCCAGGTCTAGTATTACTTTTTGGCACTTCACCGTCTAGCCAAGCGTTTAAGGTAACAAATGATTCTTCATCACCCCTGTAGTAATCAGCATGCCCGTAACGGTGTTTCATGAAGTTGATTTTTTCATTATCATCATACAGATCACCCCATACATAATCGCCAACGATACCGACTCGATAGTCGTAAACGCCGTCTTGATTTGCATCATGTTCGCTGGCTAAAGTCCACCCATCTTCAGTACCTGGATGGTCTGGATGGAAATTATTCAGCCCTTCATTCGGCCTTGAAGGTATTCCAGTGGCCATTTCTTTAACGCATGAGGCGGTCATAGTTAGTGGATTTGTCAAAACATCAATGTAGGTCCCATTACGTTTTTTAGCGTGAAGATTAGGCATCAATTCTTGACTATCCATAAGAGATTGTCTGCCTCCATCAAGTACTATGAAGAGTAGACCATCACTCAATGTTTCATCTGGTGAAGGTGGTAATTCTAAGCCTTCTTTGGGTGCAGGTGCGTCAGAAATAATGTATGAACCAGTGTATACAAATGATGGCAAGGACAGAACTATAACCATCAAAATGGCTGTAAATAGGAATTTACGATTGCCAATAATGGACCAATCGGACTTTTCCATAAATAGTCAAATCAAGTACAATACTTAATTCTCTTGTCGACGAAGAGCAAAAAAATGTTACTTGGAGAGATAATTTTGCCAACCGCTATCTGTTTTCGTTTAGATTAACAACAGACACTTCCAAGCGTTCATGGGTTGGGTGCACCTCAACTAATTGGACTTGGACATCAACAAAATCAGCAATTTGTTCAGCAGCAGACAATGGCAACTCAATTCTTCTAGTTGTAGAGTCATACCTTATCCATCCATCGGATAATTCAAGTTCTTGTGATAACTCTTCTACATCATCTCTAGCATCACTTTCGTCGGTAGGAATTGCACCAAATAGAATTGTATCATCATCACTCAAGACTTCATACGGTCGCAAAGTTACTTCCGCGCGACGTCTAAATCTTGCACGAAGTTGACCAGCATCTTTGAAATTAGCACTGCAAAACTTTACGTGAAAACTCATATCTTTTGCGTGTTGTTTTAGGTTTAACGCCAGTTCTAGTGAGCCTTCAGCAGCAGCAGTCATTGAGCCACTTAGGTTGAAACCACGGACATCCATATTTTCCTGATTACCAACGGTAATCTCTAACTCATTTAGATTAAGGAATTGAACATTAGATCCGTCCATTTCTTCTAGAAGGGCGAATAATGAATCAGCTTTATCCGGTTCACAAGGCAATTCTATTCCAACATTAATTCCAACTCTATTGCATTCATCAATTACCTGTAGGTATCTCTCTAGCTTTCCATCCAATAAGTGGAATCGAATCTCATCTAGACCTGCTTCGGCAAATCTTGAACTATTTACTGGGTCAAATGGTATGGAAGTGTAAAGGTGAATGTGATGTTCTTTGCCAAATGCTGTCTTTAGCTGTTTTATTGCCTCCAGAGATTTTTCCATATCAAGCATCGGATCGCCACCGGTAATTCCAGTACCGGTTGCATTCATTGCTTGGGCTTCTTCTATGACTTCACTCCAATCGCTACATCTTCTCTCATTAGCAAACATATCGGGAGATTCACGACGATTATCAGACAGTGGACAATAATCACAACCCCAATGACATTTGCCAGTTACAAATAAGACCAATTTGCTACCTTTTTGACACTGAATACAACCTTCAGCCTCTCCTGCTTCAGCAGGTGAGATTTCAGTCGCCATAGGTAGAGGTCCTAACATACTAACAACTCGGGGTGGGGGTTTATCGTTTCAAAGTCTCGGATGTTCTTAGGAAGAATTGTTGATTATTTGATCAATCAGCCATCTGTGGAACCGTCTATCATTTGTTAACTCTGGATGGAAACTCAAGGCCAATTTGTTGCCTTGTAATACACCGACAGTCTCTTCGTTGAAGGTAGCAATTTTTTGACATTTTATTGAATCCTCAAGAAACCTCGGAGCTCGAATAAAAACTCCCGGAAAATCATCTTTCGTTATTGGCGCTTGATTGTAAATAGGTAATGGTTTGTGGTTGAACTTATCTCGTGATACCTCGTAAGTTGACTCGTGAGATTTTTCTGGAGTTTCCAATGATACTTTAACAGGGGCTTCAAATGAGAATCGTTGCCTACCCCATGCATTTCGTGAAACTTCTACATCGATGAATGGTTCTCGGTTTTCGCCAGGGGTTGCAAGCAAAATTGCCCCTGCACAAGTACCCAATACCGGTTTATTTGGGAACTGTGATAACCAATTGAAAATCTCATCAAGCAATGATTCACTTTGAGATGCAATACGCATGGTTGTAGATTCTCCACCCGGTAAGATAAGTCCGTCAATAGATGAATCAATTTGTGATGCCTTACGTAATTCGACAATTTCAACGGCAATATTCATTTCTAAGGCTGCATGTTGAATCGCTTCACAATGCTCATGGCGCGCACCTTGCAACATCGCTACACCAATCCGGACCATGTCAACCGCTGATACTTGTCCTCTATCAGTTCGCCGCTCAGTACATGAATTGAATAACCCGCACTCTTAGCAATAACCATGGCAGAGCATACCGAGGAGTGTTTCCTTGTCCCCGGACCAGTTCGAATGAATCAGAAGTGTCTTGATGCCATGGCTACTCCAGTGATTACTGCTCGTGGGCCAGAGTTTCGAGATGTAATGGCAGAATTAAATTCTGGTTTACGGTATGCGTTTAATTTAGCCCCTTCTAAACCGGAAAAGAAAACACAATCCTGGGCAGGAGATGATGATTACAAGGTAATGGCAGTTTCTGGCAGTGGCACTGCAGCAATGGAGATGATTATTGCCAACCGATTTAGATCTAATGATTTGGTTCTTGTACCAACCAACGGTAAGTTTGGTGAAAGAGTCGCTGAAATGTGTAAGCGTTTTTGTAATGTTAAACACATCAAATATGAGTGGGGACGAGCATTTGATTTGTATGAATTAGAGCAACAGTTAGAAAGAAAATGCTACGAAGCTCTGCTTATTTGTCACAATGAAACCAGTTCTGGAATTACTCAAGATGCACCTGCAATAGCAGAAATGTGCCATCGTAATCAAACTTCATTTATCTTAGATGGCATAACTTCGATTGGTGGTTTACCTGTTGACCTTGATGAATGGAATGTCGAGGCAGCCGCCATGGGTGCACAGAAATGTACAGCAGGCCCTTCTGGTATAGCTGCTATTGCATTTAATTCACGATTTTATGAGCGATGTAAAGCAATAAAGGAGCAAGAGGATGTCAATGCTTTATTTTATCTTGATTTTATTTCGGCTTTCAAAAAAGGTGATGACGACCAAACACCATGGACTCCAGCAATCAATTTAGCTATGGGTTGGGCACAGGCGCTAAACATTTTGAAAGATGAGGGATTAGAAAATCGTTGGCAAAGATGCCAAGAATTGTCAACAGGTGTGCAGAATTTATTTCTTGACCTTGGCTTTGAACTATTAGCCGATATTTCTCAAAGAAGTGCTACTGTTACTGCAATTATGTATCCTAATGGAATCGATGATAATTGGCGTTCAGATTTGAAAAATAAATTTCAAACCCAAGTAATAGGGGCTCAAGACCATCTAAAGGGCAAGATGTTTAGAGTTGGCTCAATGGGAGAAACCACAAAAGAAGAAATGATTGAAGGGTGTAGAAGGATGCTTGATTGTTTCAAACAACATGGTCACGATGTAGCAGATGTAGATGTTGCGAGTTATTTTTGAGGTGAATAAGTGAGCCGACACATTGTTCTTGGTCGATTTCAACCATTTCACAAAGGTCACGAATATTTAGTGAATAGTGCCTTTGAGTTGGCGGGAGATAATGAGGTAGTAATCGCTATTGGTTCGGCAGATAAGGGCTGGGAGTCAAATAATCCTTGGACTTTTGAAGAGCGTCAGGCAATGATACAATCATGGCTTAATGCTAATGAAAAATCTGCGACAATTATTGGTGTTGAAGATATTAATGATCCACCTAACTGGGTCGAACATGCAAGTAAGTCTCATGGCCAAGGAATATTAGTGACTTCAGATGAGGAAACTAAGAAATTATATCAAGCAGCAAATTTCGAAGTCAAATTTATTGATTTATCAAATCGGGAAAATTTTGAAGGTTGGCGGGTAAGACAAACATTGTTGATGCTTTCAACAGTTTATGATGACGATGCAATAATAGAGGTTCTATCAGCAACAATTCCACAGCAAGTAGTTGATTGGCTAATTGAAAATGACGCAATTTATCGTCTTTCTACTATGGTTTCTGGAGTTAATGTTGGCTAATCTTCGGAAGCAACAACAACTCTTGAGGCAACCAAAACTTTCTGTTTATACATATAACCAGATTCGATTACATCTACAACAGTACCACTAGGGAACTCCTCTGAAGCAGGAATTGTAGTTATGGCATCCATCTTGGCTGGGTCGAATTTTTTGCCTTTTGCATCGATTGCAGTAACTCCGTCGCCAGATAATTCATGCCACATTTTGTTTCTTAACAGTCTAAGTCCTTGAGCAACTGGAGATTGGTCGTCATCATCAATATTATTCATAGCTCTATCAACATCGGCAAGTACGGTTAGCATCTTTCTTGCAAGTCCCATACTGCCATATTGTATCAATTCTGATTTTTCTGAAAGAAATCTTTTTCTGACATTTTGGATTTCTGCATCTTTGTAAGCGATTTCTTTTTCAGCAGTCTCTGCTCTTTCAAGAGCCGCTTCAAGCGGGTCTTGCTCTTCAACAATTCCTACTTCTAATGTTTCAACACTTTCATCAATCACTGGAATTTCGTCATCAGTAGATTCGACGGGAATCTCGTCATTCTCCTCAGACATGGTAATCGCTATTGGCACTTATTTTTGAATCCGTCGTATTCATCTGTGCAGATAATTGCTAAGATTATAGTCGCCGTGTCCCCATTGTGCAGCTTCAAGATGCTCTCTTCCAACAATTCCGATATTCTCATCTTCATTTTGCCATTGAGTTATAGCGTGAACTAATAGTTTCGAATTTCTAGCATGAGCCTCATAGGTAGGGATTATTTTTGGATCTTCTTTTTCATCCAATGTTTCCCCCAATAGTTTTCTTCTATCCATCCAATTAATACAGACTTTTTCAGCAAATTCTTCTTCAGGTAAGTTGGATAATTTTTCTATGACATCTTCCCAAGTAGTCATTGAGTAGAGATCATTCCTGTCTTTGATTTCTCTGTCAAGTGCTACATCAAGATATAGGTACGAACGGGCTTCCCAACATTCCCAATTACCAGGGCTAGCGAATTGCATAAACTGTAGCAAACCTTCCTCTCCATCATCAATTTCCAGTAAGACCTCTTTTACAGAGCCTTCCTTAGCACCAATAGTTTCCATCCAATCTAAAATTTCAGCTTCACAATCGATATCAAATGCTCGATTAAGCCTTGGTAATTTTGCAGGTCTTAAGTGTCTTAGTTTGGCATTTTCCATCATTTGATAGACTTGATTCCATTCGCAATTGAGGATTTCTTCAAGAGATTTTTTGTTAACCAATAACACAATCGTCTCTATCCCCATGAGAGTGACCAATAACCCGTCTGCTTTGATGTCATCGGAATATAATAATTGCAAATTTAACTCATCTAACTTGTGATAATTTCACTCACTATTGCCTTTGTATTACAATAGATTTCAAGAGCAATCGGTATTCAGCCATGTTTAGGGGTCCATATGGCAACTATCAAGGAGCAAATCGAATTGATTCGCGCTGAGATAGATAAGACTCAGAAAAACAAGGCTACTAACGCCCATATTGGTAAATTAAAAGCCAAGATTGCCCAACTAAAATTGAAAGAAGAAAAAGCGATGGCTCACTCAAAAGCCAGCGGCGGAGGTAAGGGATTTGAAGTTAAGAAATCGGGTGATGCCACTGTTGCATTGGTTGGTTTTCCTTCAGTAGGTAAATCAACCTTAATTTCCAAAGTTACTGATGCCCACTCTGAAGCAGGTGGATATGAATTTACTACCCTTACATGTATCCCAGGAGTAATGGAGCATCGCGGCGCTAAAATTCAGATTTTAGATTTGCCCGGTTTAATCAAAGGAGCTTCTGAAGGCAAGGGTAGAGGGCGAGAAATTCTTAATGTAATTCGTAGTGCAGATATGACGTTATTTGTTGTTGATCCATTTCAAGATGCCCACTTCAATGTACTCCACAAAGAGTTGCATAATGCGGGTTTAAGATTAAATGAAACAAAGCCACCTGTATTTATCAAAAGGGTCGATAAAGGCGGTATCGATGTTCGTACAACTGTAGAACAGACTCACTTGAGCGATAGTGACATTGGCGAAATCATTCGCTCTTTCGGTTATACATCTGCAGTTGTAACTCTGCGTGAGAATGCTACGGCAGAGCAAATTGTTGATTGTTTAGCAGGTAATCGTGTTTATGAAAAAGCAGTTATTGCGATAAACAAAATCGATATTGCTACTGAGAAAGAGATAGTTAAGGCAACCAAAGCATTGCCAAGTGAGTGGCCAGTGATGCGTATATCAGCTTTCAAAGACATAGGTCTTGAAGAATTAAAAGATTTCATTTACGACAATCTTGGATTCATGAGAGTTTTCCTTAAACCTCAAGGCCAAGAAGCAGATTTAGAAGAACCATTAATTGTTAAAGACGATTCTACTGTAGAACATATTTGCAATAAATTACACCGTGATTTTGTTAGAAAGTTCCGCTTTGGAAGAATCAAAGGACCCAGTGCTAAATTTGACTGGCAGCGAGTTGGCTTAGACCATCGCTTGCAAGATGGCGATTTATTGACTATAGTGGTTAAACGCTAATCCCAGATACCCATATCCATTTTTGCATCTTCAGACGCATGAATTTTAGGATCCCATCTTGGAGACCAAACTAAATTTACGTGTACTGATTCAACTCCATCGGTATTCAGTGCAGCACGGTGAGTAGCAGCCATAATTTCCGCTGCTGCTGGACAACCAGGACTAGTCAAAGTCATATCTATTTCTGCATGAGTTTGGCCATCTTTTTGTTCAATTCTAACATCATAAACTAATCCCAGCTCAACAATAGAAATTTCCAATTCAGGGTCTTCGACCTCGTCGAGATGTTCTATCACTGCAGATTTATCAGTCATTGTACCACCTAGACATGATGTCTTATTTCATTCATTACCTTGTCAAACATATTCCTAAAACCATTTGATCGACTCGGCGATAAAGTGTTGAGAATGCCCATCTCAGTGGCAAATTCAGGACTTAGAGTTAAGGCATGATCAACATCAATACCATGAATTGCCATAGTAAGTATCCCCATCAAACCTTGTACTAATTTTGAATCAGCACCAGCATAAAAATTAACACTTGAATCAATAATCTCGACTTTTACATGAGCTTCAGATTGGCAACCATGTACCCTAGTTGAATCAGTCCATTGTTCAATAGGTAGTAAATTCACTTCATCAGCTAAGTCAAAAACCATTTCCAAGCGTTCCATTTTGTCATCAATTTCTTGGAATTCTTCGATTAGTTCCAAAAGTTCTGCAGAGTAAGTCATGCAAATCTCTCCAGAATTTCTTTTAGATAATCTACAAAGGATACTACCTCTTCATGAGTATTATAGAAATATAGTGAGGCTCTTACTGTACCAGTAATTTCCAAACGGTCCAGCAAAGGTTGTGCACAATGATGTCCAGTTCTAACTGCAAAGCCTCTTGCATCTAATAAGTGGGCTAAATCTTCACTATTCATCGTTGGATGAAGAAATGAAACTACTGCTGCATCATTATCATCGTGTCTTCCATAAACAGTCATGCCCATTTCCCTGAGTTGTTCTGCTAACCATCGTGCAGATTGCAATATTCTTTTATGTTCAGATTTAATGTCAATTTCATTTAACCATTTTATCGCTTCAGACCAACCGATAGCTTCTGCGATTCGTGGTGTTCCTGCCTCAAACTTTTGCTCATTTTTTTGATATGTTGAGCCATGAATTGATACCGTTTCAATCATATCTCCACCACCCATGAATGGTTGCATTTCATCAAACGCATCATCTGTAACAAGTAATGTACCGATGCCAGTAGGGCCACACATTTTATGTGCAGAAAATGCCATAAAATCAGCTCCTAATTGTTGGAAATCAATATCTTGATGTGGTGCGCTTTGAGCAGCATCAAGCAGAACTCGTGCACCTTTTTTCTTAGCAATCTCGACAATCTTTTCGACGGGATTACAAACGCCAAGAACATTTGAGATGTGAACGACACAAACTAATTTTGCACCATCAATTGCAGCCTCGAACAGATCCATATCTAGAGTAAAATCGTCTAATACAGGGACATATCTTAGTTCAATATTCATTTCTTGGGCCAGCATTTGCCATGGAACAATATCTGAATGATGTTCCATTTCTGTCAAAATTATCGCATCACCATCCGAAAGGTTTGCTCTTCCCCATGCATGAGCAACTAAGTTGATTGCTTCAGTAGTTCCACTTGTTAAGATTGCCTTACTAGCATTGAAACGTGACTTTAATTCTCTCCGGCATGATTCATACCCCTCCGTAGCTTCTCCAGCAAGAGTATGGACAGCACGGTGAACATTTGCATTTGAATTTGAATAGTAATTATTCATTGCATCTATGACTGAATTAGGTTTTTGGGTTGTTGCAGCATTATCAAAGTATACTAGTGGATAGCCATTGATTTCACGCTGCAAGATAGGAAAGTCATCACGCATAATATCATTCCCACTCATTTTGATTAGTTGATAGAGCCTTAATTAAAAATTCCTTAGCATATTCATTTTTGGTTTTTGCAAAACTACTGATTAAGAAACCTTCAACAATTTCTGTTTGAGCATCATCTCTGCTAAATCCTCTGGTCATCATATAGTGAATTTGTTCGAGGTCTACCGATGAACTTGCTGCTCCATGGGCAGCACTTACGTCGTCAGAAAGCACCTCAAGTTCAGGTATTGCTTCAGCTCTGGCTTTTTCGGATAGTAATAAATTTTTGAACACTTGACCAGCATCGGATTTATCACAATTTTCTTCAATAATAAGTAGGCCTGTACCGATAGCATGGCCTTTATCTGAGCATGCAGATTTGACAGTTAATGATGAGTTGCTATGGCCACTAAGATGATGGATCTCTATGTGATGGTCATCAATTCGACTATCTCTACAATTTACTGCTATGTTTTGCATCAAGGTAGAATTAGTTCCTTTCAAGTAGGTTCGAATATCACTCTTAATTCTGCCCCCTCCCATGGATAATTCACCATATTCTAGTGTTGAATCACGCGCAATATCCCAATCTTCACAGCGTAGCATTGTTGTGTTTTTGCTCAAATCATTGACTATAGCAAATGACAGATTAACATTGCCATGTAGATTCCCCGTGATTGAAATTCCAAACCATTTAGACTCACCGGATAGGCGAACACGAATACTCCCTGAGTTCTTTACTTCGAAATGCAAGTTGCAAGAATTCATTTCACCATCAGTGATTACTTCAATTTCTGAATTTGCATTTGAATCATCGATTGTAATATTATGTATATAACTATTAGATTCTACTAAGAATGCTCTAGAAATATCAGTTTTAGATATTTCTGCAACATTTGTTATTGCATCGACTAATTCACCATTAAACATCACGTTAGCAGAATTAATTTCTGGCACTGCGTCTACTTGTGTTGGATGAACTTTACTCCATGGAGTATATCTCCAAAGGTGCTCAGACCTATTTGGAATTGGTAATTCAAGGTAGCTCATCCGATGGCACCTTCCATCTCAAGTTCGAGTAGTTTGTTTAGTTCAACTGCATATTCCATTGGTAGTTCTCTGGTAAATGGTTCGAAGAATCCATTGACAATAAGTCCCATGGCTTCTTCTTCACTAAATCCTCGACTCATGAGGTAGAATAATTGGTCTCCTGAAATTTTTGAAACACTAGCTTCGTGTTCCAAATCCGCAGAGGAGTTGCTTACTTCCATAGTTGGATAGGTGTCTGAGCGTGAATCTTCATCAAGCATTAATGCATCACAAACTACCTTTGAGCGGCAGCCATGGGCCTTGGGATTGACTTTCAACAGTCCACGATATGAGGATCTACCACCGTTCTTTGAAATTGATTTTGATAGAATGTTAGAGGTGGTGTTTGATGCCAAATGATGAACTTTAGCACCAGCATCTTGGTGCTGTCCTTCGCCGGCATAAGCAACAGATATTATTTCTGCATGAGAACCTTCTCCCTTGAGGATTACCGCTGGGTACTTCATAGTCAATTTTGAGCCAATGTTGCCATCAACCCATTCGACTACTGCATTCTTGTGAGCAATACCACGCTTAGTTACCAAGTTATACACATTAGCAGACCAGTTCTGCACAGTTGAGTAACGTATCTTTGCTCCATCCATAGCTATCAATTCAACGACAGCAGAGTGTAGAGAGTCAGTAGAATAGGTTGGAGCAGTACAACCTTCAACATAGTGGATGCTACTACCTTCATCAGCAATAATCAAAGTTCTTACGAATTGTCCCATGTTTTTGGCATTGATTCTAAAGTATGCTTGAACAGGCATTTCGACATGAACGCCTTTTGGAACATAGATAAATGACCCACCACTCCATACTGCAGTGTTCAGCGCAGAGAATTTGTTATCAGCATATGGTACAACAGTGCAAAAATATTTCTTAACCAATTCAGGATATTCTTTCAGACCTGAGTCCATATCGAGGAAAATCACACCTTGTTCCTCAAGGTCTTCTCTAATTGAATGATAGACTGCTTCTGACTCATATTGCGCAGTTACTCCACCTAACCACTTTTGCTCGGCTTCAGGTATTCCAAGTCGATCAAAAGTATTCTTAATGTCATCAGGAACATCATCCCAATTCTTTTCAGTTTGCTCAGATGAACGCAAAAAGTATGTTACATTATCAAAGTCAATCGAATCAAGCATGCTGCAGTTGCCCCAATTAGGCATTGGCCTGTCCATGAAGTGATGGTAGGCTTTGACTCTAATTTCAGTCATCCATTCCGGTTCATTTTTGAGTTCAGAAATATCTCTAACTACTTGCTCAGTCAAGCCTTTATCAAATCTAATAGTGGCATTTTCCGGATCGTGAAATCCATACTTGTAATCTCCTACTGCATTACTTGCATCTTCACTCATAATTACGCCTCCAACCAATCATAGCCTTTTGATTCTAATTCCAAGGCAAGTTCTGCTCCACCTGATTTTACAAACTTACCGTCTATCATTGCATGAACAAAGTCAGGCTTGACAAGATCAAGAAGTCTTTGATAGTGGGTGATTAATAATACACCAATATTTTCTGCAGTTTCATTAATTCCCTTAGCAACAAGTCTCAAAGCATCGATATCTAATCCTGAATCTGTTTCGTCTAAGAGTGCAAGACTAGGCTTCAATAACATCATTTGTAACATTTCTAGACGCTTTTTCTCGCCACCACTAAAGCCATCATTAACATATCTTGACAGGAAACTTCGATCCATTTCTAATTTCTCCATCGCACTGTTTAGTTCTTTACGAAATTCTCTTGCTTTGACATTTTCATCTCTAACATTGTTGACGGATTTCTTTAGGAAATTACCAACTTGAACTCCAGGAATGGACGGAGGATATTGGAAGGAAAGAAACATACCTGCTCTGGCTCGCTCAAACACATCATAATCTTCGATTGGTTTGCCGAGAAAAGATATTTCACCCTTGGTAATTTCATAAGCTGGGTGACCCATCAAGACGTGGGCAAGAGTAGATTTTCCTGAACCATTACGTCCCATAATGGCATGAATTTCACCAGAATTAATTGTTAGATTGATACCCTTGATAATCTCTTTGCCTTCGACAGACACATGCAGATTACGTATGTCTAGTATCAAGTCTGACATTGTCTCACCAATATGTTCCATACGATTCTCCTTTATCAATGAGTGTAAATAATTGGGGCGCAGTATTGCGTTTTTAGGTTGGCCTAAAAATGGCAAAGAGTCAAAAACCTCATCGATTTACCAACATCATGACTGATGATGACCTCATTGCAAAGTATGCAGCAGAGGCGAAGAAATCAATCGAAGAGGAAGCGCAAAAACGCATTGATGAAGTCATTGATCCAATCTATGAGGCAAAACTTAGGGGAAGTTCACTTTTTGCTATGTTAGAATCTGAAGAGTTGGTACCAGCATTATTGGCTAGACTGGGCAGTGTTAGAGCTGCACTTGATGGCCATGGAGGGGGAATCAAAGTAGACTCATACCAAAGTTTGTCAAATGAGAGTAGTAAATCTCTTGATTTTGTATTAGACTTGACCGGAGCTTGTCTTTCTTGCGGAGCGGCCCCGGGCACTCTTGATGGGATTAAGGCTGATTTGGAATCAGATAAAGAAATCAGTAATGTAAGATTTTCAAGTAATTTGCTTGATACCTTTGATGAATTAGGTAGAGAATTTATTCTTGCTCACGGAAATGTTGAGTTTGTTTAACAACTTGATATGTTATTCTGATGGGATGAATTCAAATCACAATTGGTGCAGCCACGCACATGCCTGTGTGGTCAGACCAGTCTAGACCTGACCCATCACCATGCCGTGAAAGTGATGAGGGGTTATTCGAAGTTACAATTCGAGATGGTCGAGCAAGATTGGGCAAGTTATACACTAAACATGGGGTACTGGAAACTCCTGCATTATTGCCGGTAATTAATCCTAATATTCGCACTATTGAACCTAGGGAGATGTGGGATAGATATGGTATTGGTGCGCTAATTACTAATTCATATATCATTTGGAAGCATGATAAATTAAAAGAAATTGCAACGGAAAATGGCGTTCATAATTTACTAGATTACCCAGGTGTAATAATGACTGATTCTGGTACTTTTCAATCATATGTTTATGGCGATGTCGAAGTGGGAGTGGAAGAAATTGTTGAGTTTCAACGCTCGATTGGTGTTGATATTGCAACAATGTTAGATGTATTTTCTAGACCTGATATGAAACATTCAGAAGTTTCTGCAGCGGTTGAAGAGACATTAAATCGTTCACAGTTATCCGTAGATACGGCACAAGGTACAATGTTGAATGGACCTATTCAAGGTGGCTTATTTCCCGAACTGAGGAAGAAATCTGCTATGGAGATGAGTAAGTTTGATTTTTCTATACATCCTATAGGTGGAATAGTTCCAATTATGGAACAACATCGATATCGAGAGTATGCTAAAATAATGCTGTCCACATTACCATTTCTGCCCTCAAATCGTCCTGTTCATATGTTTGGTTGCGGCCATCCAATGCTATTTCCAATGTCAATTGCCTTAGGTGCTGATTTATTTGATTCAGCAGCTTATGCATTGTTTGCTCGCGATGGCAGGATTCTAACTCCTTGGGGTACTGAAAAACTGGAGGGAATGATTGAATGGCCAATAATTATGCCATGTATTAGTTCATGCACACCAGAAGAAGTTAGAAAGATGGACAAAGATGACAGAATTAAATTACTCTCCAAGTATAACCTTGAAATCACTCTTGCGGAATTGTCAAGATGTCGTCAAGCAGTTAGAGATGGTAATATTTGGCGACTAGTTGAACAGAGAAGTCATCAACACCCTGCTTTAAGGGATGCATTCTTGTGGTTGACCACAAACCCAGCAACAGCAGAATTTATCAAATTAAATCATGAAGAAATCCCACTAGATGAAATAACTTCGTCTCAAGATTTTTCTAACCAAGGTGGTTGGGAAAGTGGTTGGAACTGGATCCTAGATGCACAGTTAACACCTAGAAAAGGTGGAGAGCAATGGGCGGGTTCAGATACATTTAGCAGGCCTCATATTACCGCGGCGAGAAATCTGTTGTTTGAGCGCTGGCATCCGAGAAAATCAACCGAAACCGGTAGTGATTCAGTATTGATTTTTTACGGCCAATCTGGGCCATGGCGGGATAAATGTGATACAGTTGTTGCCAAAATTTTGCAGTATGTGCCAGGTCTGGAAATAATGATAAACACGCCAATCGGTCTAGTGCCCTACAGTTTAGAAGACTTGAATCCTTTTTGTCATATTGAGGGGCCAGATTGGTTGTGGAAAAACAAATTGGATATGGTGAAAATTGCTCAGGATTTAGATAATTTTGGTCTTGCTGGCAAAGTGATAATTCCTGTGGATTTACGTAAAGATAATTTTGAGACTTTAGTGTTTGAAAAATTAAACAGTTTTGAGTCATCTGTTAAAGCGGAGTTAGTTGATGGCCAAATTAAAATTTTAGACGAGGACTTATTCAAACAAGGACAATTGAAATTAAATCGGCTAAAGGCTGCAGACAAGTTTTCTGTACTATTCAACATGAGCCAAGAGGTCGCTCAAGAAATGTCTCATTCGATGCAATTTGTGGTTAACAAGTATGGGAGGATCAAGAATGTGTTATCTTCGAATGGTCAACATTTGGCAAGTTTCAGACTCGGAGATGGAGGATTATCACTAAATAATTCTGGCGCAATTGAATTGTTTGCTAGAAGAAGAAAGCAATTGCCTAAGTCATTTTCTCAAACTTCAATCGCTCCTTACAGCGGTGAAGGTTTGGCAGTTGTGGTAGTTAATGATGATGCTGAGCCATTTATTCGAAAAGGTCGTAATGTCTTTCATGGATTTGTTTTGGCATGTGATCCATGGCTAAGGTCTGGAGAAGCTTGCTTGATTTGTAATGAAGCAGGAGATTTACTTGGCCACGGGGTTTCTATTTCAACCGTTGAAGATTTAGCATCGATGAAAAAAGGTGTGGCAATCAAAACACGTGATGGGATAAAGGAAGATGATTAATTGTTCAATTGAGCGCAGCATTCAAAGGTTGCCTGCTATCTCCTTTGTTTGGGTAAACCATGTCAAGTAATGAGTATGTCATCGAAACGACTGATTTATCCAAGTCTTATGGCCCACATATGGCCTTAGAAAATTTGAATCTCAAAGTCAAAAAAGGCGCAACAGGACTGCTTGGACCTAATGGAGCAGGGAAATCCACATTTCTCAAAACCATTCTTGGTTTGATTCAAGCAACATCTGGTGATGGTACTGTACTTGGTCACGATATACGCACTGAAGGAGCAGCGATTCGTTCAAGAATTGGCTATATGCCAGAATATGATGCATTAAATCCTGACATGGAAGCCATTTATCAAGTGAAATATTCAGGTGAATTATTAGGTATGAATCCAGTTATTGCTATGGCAAGAGCCCATGAAGTACTGCAGTATGTTGGGCTTGGTGAGCAAAGGTATCGTAATATTGGTAGTTTTTCTACCGGAATGAAACAGGCTACTAAACTTGCATGCAGTATTATTCATGACCCTGAACTGATTATTGCTGATGAACCGTCCAATGGCTTGGATTCCACTGCTCGAGAATTCATGATTTCAACCCTGCAAAATATGGTAAACAATGGCAACCGTTCTGTTATGATGGCATCACATCTGATGGATGATGTTGAGCGAGTATGCGACCATATGGTGCTTTTACACAAAGGAAAATTAGCTGCTCAAGGTAAAATTGAGGATTTGAAGGATATTGATCGAGAGATTGAAATTCATGTATGGGGTAATGCTTCTAAGTTAGAGGAAAAGATGGCTTCAATCGGTTTAGAAGTTAGGCGAGAGGGGCGAATAATGCGTATTCTTCATGAAGGCGAGGATACTACTTCGAAAATATTGTCATGTGCTGCAGAAGTTGGCTCACAAATTCGTAGAATGCATGAATATGAAGCATCTCTTGAAGACTTATTCATAGTAATAATGGAAAATTTAGGCTATGAAGTCAAAACAAGTCAAGACCTTCTACGTAGTCCAGTTCAAGCAAGGCAAGTAGATGCTCCAAGTCATATGGGGGGAGGCTCATGAGTGATGAGGATGCTAATTTGGAATCTTCAACAGATGATTTGAGTTATTCTGAGAATGCTCCAGTAACAGGTCAAGGGCGCATGGATGCCGCATGGGGGTCAAGGGATGGTGATGAATTGGCTACCGCTCAAGTAAGTAGCAATAACGCTTCAGTTGGCTATGTTTTTGAGCAAATTTACAAGCCTTGGGATGGAACACTGAATCCACGATGGATGAGGAATTGGGCCATACTTAGGCACCATGTTTTGGGCATATTCCGTAAGGGTCATCGACCATGGGGTCTACCAACTAAACTATTCATTGTTCTAGTATTCATCGCTTCGCTCGCTGATGTTGGACTGACTTTACTTTCCGCCTTAATTGGCAGTCCTGAATTACACACTATGTGGGGCGTAAATAGAGATAATTTATACGGGCATGTTCTCGGATTTTTCCCACGCAATATGCTGTATTATCCCATTCTCGCCGCGTTATTGGTTGGAGGGATAATTTCTGAGGACAGGTATCATGGAACCTCAGCACTTTATTTTTCAAGACCGATTAGTAGATTTGACTACGTAGGTATGAAGTACATTTCAGTAGCTATGATTCAAGCATTTGTCGTATTGCTTACTTTGATGATATACTATTTCGTAGAAATTATTGCAATGGGACGTGGTTGGGCTTGGATCATTGATACATTCCCGTTATTCCTGGCTGCCTTTATTGGTGGTATTTTGCTAATAATCACATACACGAGTATTGGTCTTGGATTGTCGAGTGTTTCCAAGGGTAAATTCTTCCCGGGTATTGGTTTGGTAGCAATTGTATTAGGTAGCAAAACATTAGCAGTATTAGTTTCAAATTTGTTCGAGCGAGACATTATGTATTTGCTCTCACCTCACGATTGTTTAGCTCATGTAGGTCAAGCTTTAGTTGGCACACAAACTACCTATGATCAATATTCATGGACATGGTCTTTTGCCTCATTAGTATTGATGAATGCATTTTTCCTCTACATCTTATCATCAAGAGTGGCTTCAATGGAGGTGACAAGAGAATGATGCCAGATTTTCATCAAGAAGGCAAAGCCGAGACAAGCGAGTGGCAACCTGAGCAACAAGCACCAGTTATTTTGCTTGAAAATGTCAGTAAAACATATGGCAAAATACATGCATTAAGTGGTATTACTCTTGCCTTAAGCGGCGGAGTTACCGGTATTCTTGGTTTGAATGGAGCAGGAAAATCAACACTGTTCAAGATTCTAATGGGTAAATTGAAACCTAGTTCTGGACAAGTGCGGTTGTTTGGTACTAATCCTTGGAAGAACCCTGCTCCATATTCAAGAGTGGGTTTTGTACCAGAAGGAGAGAAAATGTATGATTGGATGACTGCTCATGATTTTATTTCTACATTTGCTAGATTAAATGGCTTAACTCGTGATGAAGCTAAACTTGAGGCTGATAGAGTGTTAGATTTCGTTGGACTTTTGGACGTTGCTCACAAGCAAATTGGTCGCTTTTCAAAAGGTATGCGTCAACGAACGAAGATCGCTCATGCGTTGGTTAATAACCCCGATTTAATCATCTTAGATGAGCCACTTCAAGGTTGTGATCCTTTGGCTAGAACTACAATAATGAATGTCATTAGAGAACTGGGTCGAATGGGTAGAACAGTAATTGTTAGCAGTCATATTTTAACAGAAATTGAACGTATTACCGAACAGATAGTCATTTTGCATCATGGAAGGTTATTGGCCTTAGGAAATTTGCACGCAATAAGAGAAAAAATGGATAACATTCCTCATAGAATCGATATCGGTTGTGATTCACCGAAAAACTTGGCTAAAGATGTAATTGATATCGATTCAGTGCATGGTATTATTTTTCAACACCCAGAAAAGTTAACTGTTCAGACACGAAATTTAGGAGACTTCCATAGTAATCTGCCAAAGACAATTGTTGATGGTGGACACAAAGTCCTTTCAATTGATAATCCAGATGATGACTTGGCATCTATTCTTGGTTACTTAACTGGTGGAGGTGGATACTGATGGCAGACAAGACCAACACTATTTTCCGTGCTTTAGATCGTAAAGCATCAGCAATTACAGAATTTACCATGCGACAATATCGTACAAAGATTTCAACTTGGGTTGTTTTGATTACTGGACTAGTGGTAATCAGCTTGCTAATGTTGTTCTATGTCGATGCAATGCAACGAGATTTCGAAGCGGTTGATAATGATGGTGATTCAATAGATTCAGACGGTGATTTGTACCCAGATGGTCAAGAAAGAGCACTTGGAACAAGTCCATTTAATGAGTTTGACCATCCAGGGCTTTTTGAGCCACCTATTCCCCCTGATGACCCTGAAAAATGGATAAATGAGGATGACTTTGATTGGGATGAATCACCGACGGGAACTCGCTCGGTTAGTGTTGGGTATGACGATGATGGGGATTGTCGAGCAGAAGATAGAACTGAGTCACAAAAAGATACTAATGACAATGGTATTGAGTGTGATATTGAATTATCTCTCTCACTAACTGGAAATTTCATATATGATGCAGACAACTATGTTGATGAAGATCCTGATGATGAAGCGTATGCTAAAGAAGCATTACATCGAGCATCTATATTGGGTATTGGAAAACTTGGTTTTGTTTTCATAATTAGTATTTTTATCCCTCTATTCATGGCTACCGGGTTAATCAGAGATGAAATGACATCAGGAACTATGCATTATATTCTCACTAAACCAATAGCAAGAACTGAAGTTTTCTTTTACCGAGTAATCGGTTATCTTGGAATAATTTGGCCATATCTCATTATTTTGACCCTGATTTCAGCAATCGTAACAGGCTTTGCAGGTCCGGGAGATTCAATATTCCGATTTTCGGAATTTGGCATCTGGTTAGCAATTTTGTTTGCAGCAATGATGGCAACATTGGTCTACGGCATGTTATTTTGTTTCTTAGGTGTAATGTGGCGTTATGGCATAATTTTAGCGATTCCATTTGCCGCATGGGAGTTAGGTATGGCATTACTCTCAATGGGTGTTCCTGAATCGCCAATTTTGCGATTTTCGGTTATTGGTTGGGCATTGATCATTGTAGATTCAGCAAGCATGATTGTGTGGCCTGATATGGCAATCCTAATCAATTCAGGATTCTCGGTCGAAGGTAATGATTCATTTGGTTTTGAGCGTGAAGAGTTAATTGGTTCAGAACCTCTTCAATATTTCTTTGCAACACCTGGCTTAGGTGATGTCAGTCCATTTTTGTCGATGATTATTGCAACCGTAGTTTTACTAATTCAAGCCACTGCGCTATTATTCCTTGGTGGTGCAATATTCAAAGGGAAGGAAATTGAATGATTGAATCCATGGATAAATTCGCTGGAGATTTATCCAGAATGTGG
>JAKUNX010000149.1 GCA_022451835.1 Candidatus Poseidoniaceae archaeon | reverse complement strand
TCCTCCCACGGCAACATCCTCAATGTTGGCATGTGGTGGTTTTGAATCGCTGCTTGATACGCGATTTTTCCGTCACCTCTTCGAACATAAGACGCTTTTCCGAATGACTGGTGATTGTAGTTGCCGACTAAGGAAATGTCCTCATCATGAGCGGCCATAAGAGATCCAGCGAGCGCTTTTCCAACAGCATCTCCTTTTTTGGCCATCATTCTTTTTGCAAGCCATTTTCTGTCATTACGCTTTGAGAAAATCTTCCTTAGCTCTTTCAAAGTTTTAGTTACAGGGTCAGTCCTACCCCATTTTAATTTCCCATTCCACGTCATTGCAGGTAGGAGTGTTTCACCCTCTTCTAGCAATCTATCGAGGTTTTTTCTCAGTCTCTTCTGAGTCTCAAGGTTTGCTTGTTTGGTTCCCCGCATGCGCATTCTGTTGCGCTTTTGACCGGGAAATTCCACTTGTGCAGGCCTCGCCATCAAATACCCCCAGCGAATGCTCCCTGTTCATTCCTTCGTCCAACGTGCCAATGCTTTTTGTTCAACATCAGATAGATCTCCTGGAACGACTAGACAATGCAAACCACCAGTGTTTGCCTCGGCTAAACTGTGTAATGGCATGTAGTTAATCGATTGTTTTGGAGTACCCATATCTGTGCACAAAACCACGCTAAAAGAATTAATTTGATCACAAACAGTTCGATAGGCTTCAATCCTTAGACTATCCAGTGAATTAGAGGCTTCGAAATTGTCTAAATTATCCTGTAGTTTTTTGTGCATTAACAAAATAGAATCTAGAGCATCTTTTGGCTGCATAGGGCGCTGTCCACCAACACCTTCACCTGTTGGGTCTAGATCTAGAAGTACAAGCGTATGCATCGATTGAATCCTGTTCATTGCAATTACTTCTAGTGGCGAGGTTGCCACCCAACCGCCGTAAGGATAGGTAAGGGTTGTTTGTCTACCAAATTTGTAATTCGAAAGACCTACAGCGCCGGTTACTAGACCAGTAATTGACAATCCATGGATTACTTGATAATCGACACCGGCCTCTTCTGCTTGCAACAACAGATCCGTATGAGTTGTTGCCTGCAATGGGTCGCCAACTATTAGCAAAGCAACAACGCTTTTCTTTGCGAGAGATATAATTTCTACAGGGTTTTCAACCTCAGGCCTCATGACCTTTTCAATTGGACCAATCTCATTTTCAAGTTGATTTAGATTTTCATCACTCCACAAGGCAGTATATGCCTCATATCTTCGGTGATCGGCAGATTTTGCTGCATTGAGAGCATCTACAGTCATATTGGGACTGCCTCCCGGACCGATACCAATTCGCAACAATTTAGCCGCCATGCGCAAACCTCACCCTCCTCTAGCGTCGCCGAACACCATGCGCCATTTGAGAGTGCCGAGCCCAAAAACATCCCACTGGAGGGACTTATTGTCTAGTGAAAGCTGGTTGGAAGAGGGGTTAGGTATACACAACCTTGGTGATTTTCGTGGCATCCCACTCAATCAAGATGCGCCAAATCACTTTGATGGGATGGATATAATTGATTTAGAACCGTTGAAACCTGGGCCTAAACACTGGACAGAACACCTTGATGAAGAGTTATTCTCGACATATGCAGATTATTGGCCAATGAGCCATGATCAAATCGGTGATGTTGTAATTATCAAAATTCCCAATGAGGTATTAGATCATTCCGAGGTTATAGGCGAGGCGATTCTAAAACAGCATGAAAGCGTAAGAGTTGTTTGCGCGGATAAAGGCGTTAAGGGTGATTTCCGCGTTAGGGATTTGGAGGTCTTAGCCTTCAATAAAACTGATCAGACAGAAACAAAAGTTCGCGAGAATGGAAATGAATTTTTTGCAGATCCTGGAGTTGCATATTACTCTCCTAGATTAGCTAATGAGAGAATGAAAACCGTTTCCGTTGCTGTGGAATTATCACAAAAATTGGGCAGAAAAATCGATGTTTGCGATCCATATGCCGGCGTCGGGCCTGCTGTAATTCCCCTTGCTAAGTTGAATGAGAGTGTAGATAGAATATTTGCCAGTGATCTAAATCCATCTGCAGCATTATTACTTGCAAAGAATTTACCGAACATATATGCAGAGTGTAAAGATGCTCTAACATTACATGAAGAATTACCCCAATGCTGCGATCTTTTACTAGTAAATTTGCCACACAACACTTTGGAACACTTGGAGCATGTTACTCCACTATTGAAATCTGGGCATTTGGTTTGTATCAGAGGGTGGGCTATTGTATCGACAGATGATATGGGACAGGTCGAAAAACAAATAAGAAATTCATTAAAGAATTGTAAAATACGAAATATCTCCATTGAATCAAGTAAATCTTACTCGCCTAAACATAATTACATCTCAATCAATGTAGAATTAGTAAGGTGAACATTTCCGTTCAATTGATGAACGGAAGCCTTCTCCCTCGGAGTATGCAGACCAAGGTTAGGTGTAAATGTGGAGCCGAAACCGACATATCAGGAGTAACTCCTAGGTTAGGGGGAGTTACAGTTTATTGCACGGTTTGCGGAACGGTCACGACTCACAAGATTGTTTGAGAAGTGTATTTCAACTGTTACAGGTTGAATATTTTGATATCAAAATTGGCAATAAATATCTAAATTATGTAAAAAATAACTCTAATCAAATCATATGAATAGGTCTCAGTAAGCCGGTTTGGCGCCCGCGCCGGGAT
>JAKUNX010000148.1 GCA_022451835.1 Candidatus Poseidoniaceae archaeon | reverse complement strand
GCACTATTACACATGGGCTACATTCCAGATCAAAATGGCAACAAATATTTCGACATGGCCGAAGCAAAAGAAGCAATAGATCTGCTGTCAATGCTACAGAATAAAACAAAAGGCAATCTAACCGATAAAGAAACCCAATTATTACGCAGCGTTATCAGCGAATTACAATTACAATTCACCCGTGCTCCAACATTAAAACGCCAATCAGACGACGATCAAGCTCAATCAGAAACCATCCGTGAAACATTCGCTAATCCAAGAGACGGGCCGGTGGAAGACCTTTCGACCAATAATGAAGAAGAATAGAGCAAAACCTCCGGTTGATTGATTTGTTAGTTATATTTCGGAAGGACTGATTGACATGGCTTACGTCTCAAATAATTCGGACGAGGACTCCCCAACCGTCCTTATCGTAGAATCAAATGCTATGTCTATTCAGCGACTTTCTTCAATCTTTAAAATCAAAGATTTCAATATCGAAATTTGCCAAGATGGCGATAAAGCAGTTGACGAATATATTAGATTAGACCCAGAGTTAGTGATCATTTCACTAGATATACCATCTTTAGACGGCCACCTAACCGCACTCGAAATGCGTGAGCATGGTGGCGATGCAAGAATTGTATTCGTGGCTCCAAGGCGACTTGCTACTGTTGCAGCAGATGCGAAATTCTCTGCTGGAGCCGTTGCATGGTTACAAAAACCAGTTACAGGCTCGGTTTTGGATGAACAATGGGACACCATACTTGGAGTGATTCCAGATGCTCCCGGGCTGGAGGATTTAGATGAACTCTATCCAATTGACCGAATCAAGCCAGAGGAAGATGACGGCCCAATGCCATTGCCTCCCTTACCTGGCATGGCACTTCCAGATTTACCAGGAATTGAAGCAGGCCCCCTTCCCCCGGTAGGGGAATTACCTCAATTAGAAGTTCAACTTCCTATCTCCAACGATCCTTCACCAAAAAAGAAGAAAAAAGGCAAGATATTTTTTGTAATAATTTTGTTAGGGGCTGCGGCTGCAGGCTATTATGCATATTCAACGAATCTCATTTGAGTTTACCGGCGCCATTACTAGCGTAGCGTTTTCAGTAACTGTTGTACCCACTGGCGCCGAGACAATTTGAGTTACCTTCACCCCCGAATCTGTTAGTAAATTATCATCACATTGAGTAAGCCGCTCGTTTAACAATCTGCTTTTATTCCAAGAATTATACAACAACCAACTTGGCAGGGCAAGACAAACAAAGGCAATAAACCACAAAAATAATTCAAGCATTAACTCACCTATCAAGTAAAGCTTGCCAAGATAATTGCGCATATTGTTTTGCAATTTCCGATGGATTTTCATTACGATGAATTCCAGACCCAACGATAATACAATCAGATCCAGCGATTACCGCATCATAAGGACTACCGTACCGTTGGCCCATTTCACCATCCCCTACTGCAATGTTTACCCCCGGGGTCCAAATCATCTTTTGCTCACCCACGCGTTGACGCAAATCTTTCAATTCATCAGGTCTTGAACCATTCCCAATAAATCCCAATACCCCATGGCTTTGAATGCCTTTTTCGACAACCTTCTCAGAGTATTCTTCAGTCAATAAATTTCCACGACTTGACATCTGAGCAAGCAATAAAACACCACCTTCTCTGTTTACATCCTTCCAAGCAGATTGTAAACCATCAACAATATCAGGCCCAGAAATCAAGTGTGCAGTGACAATATCTGACCATGAGCGAATATCGTATATTCCACTCATCTGACTCTTACTAATTTTACCAATATCGGCAAATTTTCTATCTTCAAATATTAACAAATTATGTTGTTTTGCGACGTCACAGAGGGCTTTCCACCCCTCTGGAGACCAATCATCAACTAGGTCTACATGGGTCTTTAATGCAGCAATATATGGGCCAACCTCATTTATCAATTCCAGCAGACTAGACATAGTGTTTCTATCAGCAGCCAAGCAAACTAGACTTTGTTTTTGAGTTGCAACTTCCATATAGCGCCGAGCCATTGGCAGTACAGCGTTTGACCAACGATTACCCCACACCTCACCCGGCTGCATAAATAGCGCGAGAAGGTGCTACAACTCATAACTTACGGATTAAATCCGGCAAGCATCAGTTTATTGAAGATGACACTACCCCCACATCATGCGTCAGGCAATATTACTGGCATTGATGTGTTTGACGCTGCCTTTATCAGGATGCTTTTCGTCTAACGATTCTGCCTATTCAAGTGATGACGACTCATTTTACCCAGACTTATACGATAGACATGAGCTTGAATGGAATTGGACCGGATCATATGCAATGGTGCTTGAACCCGGCCCCCACGAAGCGCTTGGAGTTCAAGAAGCGACAATAACAGTTGATACCACTGGAATTTGGGGAGGCGGGCCTAATAGCGCAGATGTACACCTTTCATACTGGCTACCATCCAATACAGAAGTTGGTGAAAAAGTACCAGTAATAGCAGTTGTCAGTCCTTACTTTTCATATGGGCAACCTGGCGACGAATCTAACCCAACTAATATCGTAGCCGCCGGCCGCGGCGAATTCATTTACGATAATTTCATTCCGCACGGTTATGCATTAGCGCAGGTAGCGGTTTTTGCTACAGAAGAAAGTACAGGCGGTTTTGATTATCGAGGTGCAGGAGAAGGGCTTGGTATACATTCTGCACTTGAATGGCTGGGCGATCAAAATTGGAGTAACGGCAATGTTGCT
>JAKUNX010000147.1 GCA_022451835.1 Candidatus Poseidoniaceae archaeon | reverse complement strand
TTATGGACGGCCGCGAAATGGGTGATAACAAAACATGGTGGCAATCCGCTTTTAATACAGTAAAGAGTTCTACGGGCGCTGATATGAATAAGTACACTGTAGGGCTTGAGAATCGGGTAAACCAAACATTAGGAGGGATTGCAACCGACGAATGCGGTAGAGCAGTAATCGGTAGTTGGTCACGATGGTTTACTGGTTTGTACGCTGCAGGAGATGCTGCTTGTTCAGGATTAAATGGAGCAGGAGTATTGCCCGGCAACCGTCTTCTTGATGCGTTAACTGGCGGCAGTAGTGCTGGCAGCCATGCAGCAGAATGGGTGGCAAAGCAATCATTTTCTAATACTGAAAATCTACTTCAATCACTCGAATCATGCGAAGCCAACTTCGATGCAAAATTTTCCGGTGAAACCTCTGAAACCGTACAAAGAGTAGGCGCCTTAGATTCTAAGTTACTCGGTATCGCGACAAAATACAGCGCAGGCTCTAATAATGCGGATGAACTATCTAGTTTTATTCAAGAATTAGAACAGGCTGAGATTTTAGCCGAAGCAATTCATTTAGATCAAAAGTCATTGATAGCAAACACAAATTATGTTGCTTTGTTAAGAATCCATGCAGGAATTCGACTTTTGACTGCTTCGATAAAGTCTTCTCTCGCTCGTAATGAATCACGCGGAGTGCATCGAAGAAGTGACTTTTTAGAAGAAGATCCAGAATTAATTCATCACATTACAGTTGATAATAATGCCAATATCGGTACCCTTGCTGTAAGAAAGGGCCAGAAAGACAACTGGATACTTACACCTCAGTGAAAAACAATAACTCGTTTGTGTTAGCCAAGGCTATGGGCGAACAAACTTTGTTTGGAAAAATCATCGCTGGAGAGATTCCATCCCATAGAGTTGCTAGTGGTGATGATTGGTATGCATTTTTGGATATCTTACCGCGAAGGGAAGGCCATACACTTGTAGTTCCTAACAAACAAGTATCAAACCTACAAGATCTAAGTGAACAAGAAGTAGCGAGTCTTTTTGTTGGTGTAACGACAGTTCAAAGAAAGCTTTCACAATTTTTCAAAACAACTGATTTCACTATTTGCATACATGACGGCCCACTGGCTGGCCAGGAAGTGCCACATGTCCATGTTCATGTAATCCCAAGGACTAATGGCGATGGTGGCAAAACTCTAATGGCGATGTGGCCAAACAATGTGTCAAGAGATATTGATCATACAGCACTTGCTAATTTAGCTAGTGAATTAAGCGAGGTGTAATGATGAAACACCCTGATCCTGACACTATGAATGATGGAGTATTGGACCATCGGGGAGAAGAGTTACCATATCTATCGAAATCAGCAAAGAATATGAAAATGGACAAATTATTATCAACTCCAATACCGACTTATGAAGGTAAAACTCCAGGCTCATATTTTTGGACGAAGGTAATCTATTGGATTTGCAATCGGATTAGTAAAGTTCAGTTTCGTACCATAGAAGCTACTGGGATGGAGAGGATTCCAAGAGATAGAGGCTCACTATGTTGTGCTTGGCATACAAATGGTATTTTGGACGCGTTACAAATAACATTGAACCATCCAGAATATTTCGTATTAGGTGCAAGGCATGATTTAGTTACAAGGCCAATTTTTGGATGGTGGACTCGAAAAATGGCAGTCCAGCCAGTGGTTAGAAAAGCCGAATTACTTCGCGGAGGATGTACTGAAGAAGAAGCCAATTTCCTAAATGGCCGTTCTTTAATGACTCTAGCATCAGGTATTTCTCATGGCTATGGTTGTGTACTTTTCCCAGAGGGAACCAGTCATAATAATGCATACATGCTACGATTTAGAACTGGCCCAATGCGTACTGTATTGGCAGCAAGTGCACTCGCTAAAGCATCTGATAGGGAATTGCCCGTGCTTATTCCGATGGGTTTACATTTTAGGACTAGGGAATACTTTAGAACGGATGTTTGGGTTGAATACGGTGAACCAATTCAAGTAGAAAGTAGCGAAGTTCCGCAAAATCTAGTCGATGCTGTATCTAGTGGCACTTGGTCTGAGCCACCTGCAGAATCAGTGTTTCGCTTGAGAGATAAACTACGCGAAGATTTGGTTCCGCTAAGTCCGAATACACATACATGGGAGGAGTATCGAGCCTTGTTACTCTTGGGACACATCAACGGACGAATAATTAACCAACACCCAAAAACTTGGCGAGAAGAAGTCACACAGGCACGGTATTTCAGGGATAAATATAGTACTAAACCAACAATCCTGGATGTTGATAATTTACAGCCTGAAAAGATATCTCACCCTTTGATTACTAAATCGGAAAAGGCTGCAGAAATTTTGCATAGAAATGGTTTAGATGGAAGAGATCTAAATGCGACATCAACGCGATTATCTCCACCAAAGATGTCTAAACTCCCCTTTGCCACAGTAAGACTAGGTCTTTTTATCGCGTTATTACCGGTATTTTTAATCTCATTATTGCCTCAAGTTATCCTAGGGAGATTGTTGGGCGACTCCACAGATGAAGGTATTGATGCTAGAACTTCATATCAGTTTCTTGCAGCCATGTTTGGCTCAATAATAATCTGGCCAATTTCATCATCAATTATTGTGGCTCTACTATATTGGCAAACAGGTGCAATTGCAGACATCATTGGTTGTGACTGGACAGAATACTTTGGCACTGCGACAGAGAATATCATTCTTGTAGTTGTAGTGATGTGGTTGTTGATGTTCCCAATTTCACTTTTCACCGGGCAATTGTTTTCCTTAGATTGGGATGATTATGTTGACTTTAGCGGATTT
>JAKUNX010000146.1 GCA_022451835.1 Candidatus Poseidoniaceae archaeon | reverse complement strand
GAGTTCAACCGATGAAACAGCATCGATTAAATCGTTACGTATAAGCACAAAATCAGCAGCATCAAGACCAATGTCAGCGCCTGCACCCATAGCGATTCCAACATCAGCAACACTTAGAGCCGGTGAATCATTGATTCCATCGCCAACCATAATGACTTTCTTGCCATCATTTTGTAGAGATTTAATTTCCCCTAACTTTTCATCTGGTTTAACATTAGCAATTACCGTTGTTATACCAACTTTTTCAGCGACTGTAGCAGCAGATTGTTGATTATCTCCGGTCAACATTACCACTTCGATACCCATTTGCTTAGCACGCTTAACAGCCAAGGAAGAAGTATCCCTTACTAAATCGTTGAATTCGATCCAGCCAAGAAGACGAGGCCCAATGCAGACAAATACCATCGAGGATCCTTTGTTGGTCGCTTTTTCTATACGCTGAGTCAATTCATCAGTAAACACAACACCAACTTCAGACATCAATTCTTGATTACCTGCTGCTGCTATTTGGCCATCAAACTCTCCAACCATTCCCATACCAGGCATAGTTCGAATATCGCTAATTGATACTTTTTCTTTGGTGACATTTGACCATGAAGCAATAATTGCTGCAGATAACGGGTGATTGGATTCTTGTTCAAGAGCAGCAGCTATGGAAAGAATTTCTTTAACTTCACAATCAAGAATTTCGATATGACTGACCTTTGGCCTGCCCAGCGTAACAGTACCGGTTTTGTCAACAACCATAACATCACATTTGTGAACTGACTCTAGAGCATCGATTCCTTTGATCAGTAGACCGTGCTTTGCGCCAACACTGGTACCAACAACTAGAGCAATTGGAGTTGCTAATCCTAATGCACATGGGCAAGCAATCACCAGGGTTGAAATGATGACCATCAATGCCAACTCAAACCCTGAATTCATTGGATTATCTACCCAAGTATGGCCGATAGTTGCCCAAAATAGGCCTCCAATAATTGCTAGTAATACAACGACTGGAACGAATATGGCTGATATTTTATCGACCAATTTTTGAATCGGTGCTTTTCCCGCTTGAGCATCTTCAACCAATCGAATGATGTTAGAAATCAATGAATCATCGGCAAGTTTGGTTGTTCGAACGAATATTGTTCCATCCAATACAATAGTACCTGCATAGACTTCTTCACCACTTTTCTTTCTGATTGGATAGGCTTCACCAGTCATGGTAGACTCGTCGATACTTGCTTTACAATCCTCCAATATTCCATCAATTGGTATTGTTTCACCGGTTAGTACTTTGATCAAACTTTGTGGCTTCACTACCATGGTTGAAACCATTTCAGTATAGTCGTCCTCAGCGACAATTCTAGCCTGGTTTGGCTGCAAACTCATTAGCGAATGAATCGCATCAGTTGCCTTCAATTTAGCAGCGGCTTCAAGATAGTTGCCAAGCAAAACAAAAGCAATTATGAACACAACACCATCAAAAAATACATGTTCTGCATTAGTGAAGATCTCAGGCATTTGCGAAAATTTCACAGCAAAAACTACGGCTAAAGACCAAAAAAACGCCACACTTGTCCCTAGGTGGATAAGCACATCCATGTTTGCTGTACCACGCCGAATAGATTTCCAAGCGTTGGTATGAAAAGACATACCAGACCAAAAATAAACCGGTAAAGTCATGATTAAGGCATAGAAAAGTCGGGCATCAAAGCCCGCAAAATCACCCATATCATCAGCAAACATAGTTAGGTAAATTGTTGGCAAGGCAAGTAATAGTGCGAGGCCGGCTTTACGGCCTTCATTAGTAACCTGTTGAGCCATACGCTCTCTAAGAGGTTCAGATTCACTTTGTCGCGTTGCTGAAAAACCACCTTGGTTTACCACTTCAATAATTCCATCAACCATTTCTACAGTTGGTGATTTGTTCAGTTGAATACTAGCAGAGTTTAGCGCTAAGTTCACTGCAACAGCCTTGACGCTGTCAACGCTTCCAACGATTTTCTCAACCGAAGCAACACAGGCAGCACAGCTCATGCCGTCAACATCAAGTCTCAACAAATCGCCAGTCATTTCTACACCGCACATTATTCAAATCAATATAAACCATTTTATTTTACAAATTACTTGGGAGCAAGATCCAAAGAACCACTCCAAATATCGATACCTCGTAGTCTACAAGGGTATTTTTGACCCAATTTAGCAACCAATCTAAAATCACCATTTTGATCTGGTTCAGCACTTCTAACCTCAAGTCCATTTTCATCAACGTTCAGTCGTTGTTTTGAACCCATTTGACGAAGATGCATGCGCCCTTGTATTGCTCCATCATCGTTCAAGTCCAAAAATACCCAAGGAGTTCTAAGACCAACAATTCTTGCAGGCCACGATTTTTCAACTACAGAAGGATAGATATTTTCTGAGATAGAATCAATTTCACCACCCCTTATCAGATGGATATGATAGGCATTGGCAACTAGTTCCCATTCAATGTATTTTGCAAGCACCGATTGGCTACTACAATGTTCAGAAATTTCAGTGGTTTCATCCTCCTCATGCGGCCAATCCTGTCCTTTAAGAAGCGCCTTTAATTGACGATGCGCCACCAAATCCGGATATCTTCTAATCGGGCTGGTAAAGTGTACATAAGCATCTAAATTCAGGCCAAAATGGCCTAGATTTTCCGTGGAATAATTCGCCCGTTGCATCAATTGGAACAAACCTTGGTCAACGATTCGCCTTGTGGCATCATCGAGATTTGAGGCTTTACTTTGAGCAACCATCAATGAATCAAGAATGTCTTGACGGGCATCAGGGTCGAGTACGCTGGATAAGTACGGTTCGACATCCGATGACTTAGCAGAACTAT
>JAKUNX010000145.1 GCA_022451835.1 Candidatus Poseidoniaceae archaeon | reverse complement strand
TTACGATCAGCAATCATTAATCCTCCAGAGATGAACATTATTGGTAGAATAATAAAATCAAAATATGGTTTTTCAACTGAAGAATTAGATGGCTCAAAGCAGAAAATGCACTCAGTTGATACGTCTGGACCGAATCCTGTTGCCGGTTGTAACCATATCATTGCGGCGACAGTAATCAGTACCATGGCATTTCCTGGAGATGCTAAGCCATGAAAGTAAATCTTGTCTGATGCTTCTTCATATTGAAATCGAGCAAGTCGTAACATTCCGGTAACGATAACCCAACATGCTGCGATGCCAAGAGAAATAGTCCACGCAGGAGATGCTTCGCCCCCCCGCGCGACCATAGGAAAAATCAACAAAGCAGGTGCAACACAAAAGGAAATACAGTCAGACATTACATCTAATGTTCCACCGAGTAATTTGCGCTTAGAATACCTTCTAGCAATCGGTCCATCAATTATGTCACCAAAGACTGAAAGCAATATACATGTCATTGCGCCCCAAATATAATTCGTATTGACACCATCGGCAAAATATGGATTTTGCAACTCTTCAACTGCTAAAACAATGAATAAAATTGCTGCAACACCAAGTAAGCCATTAGCTAAAGTAATGAAATCAGCAATTCCCATTAGTCGATAGGTAGATTTCACTTCAATAGCCCCCGATTCAATTACCTTCTGCGATAGGTGCTATACAAGAATGTTTAGCAAGAACAATAGAAAAATTGGGAATTACGCATCCTAAACAATAAACACAGCATACTTAATGCTAAATATTGTCAAACTATGGCGTATTCATGCGAAGTAAAACCATTTTGCTGACAATTGTCATGCTAATTTTATTGGCACCAAATGCTAATGCAGCAAGTGAAACAGGTGTTGACAATAATCCTGGAGATGATGAACCATTTACAGTGATTGACCGAGATAGCCCATCGGTTGATAATGAAAAATGGTCATTGACCATAGAAATGAGTCAAGAGGCTTATGATAATGGAACAACCTTCGAAATTACCACTCAAATTTGCACAAATGATGGTGTTTGTGACCCGCCTGAAATCATGGACGCAGACATTGATGAGCGAATCCATTCAATTTCTGTAACACCACCAACAGATCACACATACATCAATTGGCGAGTTAAAGCAATTGATTCTGAAGGCAATAAAACCAATTATCCACATGGTGATTGGTTCAAAACATGGTCATCATGTTACTATGATGATGGCATATGGGGTGGTGAAGATTCTATTGCCACAGGTGGATGTATCAAAACTGGTGAAGATACTCCTGGTTTCTCTACAATTTTCACCATAGCTGCGATATCAATCGCCTTTGCAACAGTTGGCAATCGTAAAACCCACTAAGTTTAATTGATACCAATGTTGATAACCGGATTTAATCTAACATATCCATGGAGTGGCAAGTAGTTGTTGGCTATGCAATAATTGTATATCTCACAATCATTCTTATTTTCCATCTATTATTTCCCGAAAAACATCTTGATTGGCAAAGCATAAACCTTGATGAAATGACATTTCCACAAGATTTCACTTGGGGCGTAGCAACTGCTTCACACCAAATTGAAGGTGGTAATTCGAATAATTGGACTCAGTTTGAGGAACGTGAAAATAAAGAGCGTAGTGGTGATGCTTGTGATCATTGGAATCTATGGAATAAGGACCATGATTTACTTACCGAACTAGGAGTTAACAGCTACCGATTCTCCATCGAATGGAGTAGAATTGAGCCAAATGAAGGCGAATGGAATGAGGCTGCAATACAAGTATATTCTGATATGATTGATTCTTTAATTGCCAAAGGCATAGAACCAATGGTCACATTACACCACTTCTCACATCCCATTTGGTTTGAAGACAAAGGCGGATTCTACAACCAGGAAAATCTTGTCCATTTCAAAAACTATTGCACCAAAATCTTCCCATATTTCTCCGACCGAGTAAGTAAATGGTGTACTGTCAATGAACCTGATGTCTTCTCAATAATGGGCTACCACATGGGAATGTTTCCTCCTGGTAAGCGCTCACCACTAAAGGCAATTCGAGTTATGAAAAATGTCATGATTGCTCATGGTGAAGTGTATCATGAACTAAAGAAATTAAGTCCTAATTCGTATATTGGACTAGCAAAGAATGTGACAATATTTGACCCATATCGAAGGTGGAATTTGTTGCATTGGCTAACTACATTTGCCCTTAATTACATCTGGAACGGTGCGATTATTTCAGCGCTAAAAAGAGGTCGAATGTATGGCAAATCTGTCAAGCAAGTCAAGGGTTCTGCTGATTTTATTGGCCTGAATTATTACACTCATGTTCTAACCAGCCCGTTCTTACCACAAACAACTGAGATCGACTTGCCCGCAAGAAAGCATGAGATTGTTACCGAATTTGGTTATCCAATGTATGCTGAAGGATTACAGCGAGCAACTAAATGGCTTGAAAAACTAAAACTACCAATTGAAATAACTGAAAATGGTGTTGCTGATGGAGAAGATAAACTGCGACCAAATCACATCAAGCGCCACTTATGGGTGATTTCAAAGTTAATTGAACAAGGCGCCGATATTCGCTCATACTACCACTGGTCATTAATGGATAATTTCGAATGGGCTGAAGGCTACTCGATGAGATTTGGTCTATACCATGTTGACTATGAAACTCAAACAAGAACCATACGTGATAGTGGTAAGACTTACCAATCAATTATCAATTCACAAAATAGAAAATAAGGCTAAACTCTTGTGGATTAGAATTTTCTGTGAATCTAGAATAATTTTCAGCCTTATGATTCTGAGGCCAATTTTAACATAACCAATTTAATTATATAGGACCAAACTTAGAATAT
>JAKUNX010000144.1 GCA_022451835.1 Candidatus Poseidoniaceae archaeon | reverse complement strand
GCTTGCCAATATAGTGTTGAAGAGGTTTGAGGATCGTTAGCCTTGTGCTCCCAGGATTTTTCTCTTACATCTTCAGCAGTCCAAGAACCAGAGTGTTCAAAATTTGTTTCAGTAAGTAGAATATCTATACCATTAGGTTTGTCACATACCTCTTCTAGCCTCGTTTTTAGAAGATCAACAGAACTCTGTTCAGGACTATATCCAGAATCATAATCAATTTCAACAATCATTGAAGTATACTCAGCAGAACTTAGACAAGCCAAAGTTAAGCCACCAGGTATTCCCTTTTTGTCTGTAGATTGTAAAAAATCATCTCCTAAACATCCAGAGAATGTCGAGAAAATCATTAGCAAACCGAGTAAAATAGGGACGGAGTTCTTTTTGCCCATATACAGCCCCAACCTTTTGCCATTGAAAATATTGTCACCAATCTTCAGGTATCTCAAGTGGAGAAAATAATTGACCCGGCGAAGTAATGTTGGCTAATTGGGTTCTAGCCAAATGCTCCCACATTCTTAGCGCAGAAATACCGTCTAGCAATATCATTTCAGTTTCAATCATCGTCACTCTTACCAAAGTTTCTAGGATATCCATTCTATCTTGATCGAGAACAGAAAGAAGCTTATCAATTGCTAATGAGGATTTAACTTCTTCATGAATTGATTTTTCAATTGGCCATTGATTCATTATCTTTTCAGGAATTTGTATTTCATTGTCTAGAGCATGAGTTTTCAATGATTCAAGCATCGGACTAATCATATTTTGAATGACCATACTTACTTCAACAAGTGGCATATTCAATTGTTTTATCAAATTGACCATCCTTTCTTGAAGAGTGACTAAAGAATCAACTGATGTATCTGACAAGAAAACACCTCTAAAATATCATCCAGTTTGTCTTGAGTCATATCGTATTGGTGATGAATCACCTCTTAAGCCATCTTCTTCATCATCATTTACCTCAAACCAATCTACTATCCAATCGCCATCCGTATCCCAATTTATCGGACTGCTACCTTCAGCAAGATGATCATCATCGAAATCCATCATGTACCAACCTAATTCATGTTCACCAACTGCTCTTACAGGTGGGGTTTGTGGAGAACTAGTGTAGTAAATTTCCCATGGATCAGTTTCGGCACCTGATAACAAAATTTCGTCATCTGAAGGATCTAGAGTTAAGAAATCATCATCATTGTCATTCATAATTAATACATAACGGAAATCTGTTGATGATTGTTTATCCATTTTGAGATAATTGCTTGTGGGCTCTTCTGGTGTACCAATTCCCAAAGTATATCCTCTAAATTGCCACCATTCTTCTACAGGATTGCCCTGATAAATTAAAGGAGATAATCTAACAGCATTCGGTGAGGTTAAATCCTCATCAGTCAACATAAAAAATTCTTGGAAATTAGTATATGGCTCATAATTACATCCAGCTCCTGAGCAATCATAATTACCATCATTATCAGGATCATAGTTCGCATCCACAGGGTCTGCTGGGTCAAGTGTAAACCACGTAAATTCTAATTCTGGCCTTGATAAAATACTTGAATCAGATGAAAGCGGCAGACAAGATATTGTGTTAGTATCACATTCACCACCAGTTAACGAATCTATCCATACCACCTTGATTTTTAGATATGAAGAAAAATTATCGTTTGACTCATTCCAAGCCATCTTGTATTCGTACCAATCAGGCAACATATCTCCATCAGAATCATTATCCATCGGATTGATTCCATACTTGAATACTTCACGCCCATCACTTAGATTGTAATCTATCTGATGAGAGGTGACCAATCCATTACTTACTTGGGTAATGAATGTCACAGAATCTCCATCTGTATCATTTAAATCAGGTCTTGTATTGTTATTCCATTCCATCAAATTAGTAAATGGAAGAGAACCAGGTCCAGGTTGAATTATTACTCCACTTTCTAAGAATTCACGATCATCCCAAGTCCCTTGTGATGCTGGGATATCAATCGAATTTCGGTCATACCATCCATCGCTATCACCATCATAATTTACATCGTGTGGATTGATTGGATTTGCAGCCCAATGATCTTGAGTAGTAACGTCGGGCATACCATAAATCGCATAACAATATTCCCAACCATCAGGAATTGAGTCACCATCTGAATCTGAACTCGTTGGGTCCGCAACACCAATTAAAGTTCGATTGAAATTATTATCATCGTATGAGTTGATTTTTTCCATGCGGTCAGCACTATCTGTACTCTTAGAAATGAAATCGTTGTACAAAGCATTTGTAGCTTGGAAATACGTATAACCCATTTCCTCAATGTATGCATTTATTGCATCATCACCAAAACTGAGAATCCCCACTTCTTGAGGAACGGTATTTCGTTCAGAATATTTACCCCAGGTTCTTGATTCCCATTCCCTTAAGTTGGAAAATCTTTCTTCAAGAGAGATGTTTCCGTCTCCGTCACAATCAAAACTATCTCCATCTGTATCCAGTAACACATCACCATCGATAAGAGGATTGATACTCCACAAATTATTCTCTAAATCCCATTCTGCGAACCAATATTCGAAACCATCATACATTCCGTCTCCATCAGTATCAGGATTTGTAGGATCGGTTATTCCCATCAAAATTGAGATAAATGCATTAGCAGGTTCACCATTTTGCCAATCATTGAAATCATTTAGCAATCTTTTACCACGGGTTTCCTTAGAAATCAGCATGTTGAACATTCTTTGTGATTTTTCTGTTGGTTGTAATAAATCACCATCAATATGCAGTAAGGGTGCATCAGACGGGTGGTCAATTCCATTATCGGGATTGGACGTTACTAAAGCAAATTCTTGAAGGTCAATAAGACCATCTTCATCAGAATCAAACAAACCATCCC
>JAKUNX010000143.1 GCA_022451835.1 Candidatus Poseidoniaceae archaeon | reverse complement strand
ATACGTTTGATTTCCTTGTCACTTAGTTTTCCGTTGAGAAATTTATCAACATAGTGTGGGTCATGTCCAATTACCAATTCACTTCTTGAAGCTTCGTCTGGTTCAAGAAATAAAAATTGATCACTGTTTCTTAGATTTTTTAACCGCTTAATCAATTCAACATATCGTTCCCGTGGAAACCTTGCATCAGGATGAATTCCTTCAGTATATATCGGGTGATACCATATAGGCATAACATCAAATTGTGCAGACATCTTAAACACGTCTCATAATCGCTGACAGATTAGAAATATCGGTTGCCTAGGTAACTACAGACTCGCTCAGAAAATGCAATGTCATCCTTGGAGAACGCTGCAGGTAGATCTGAGTCGAGGTCAAGGACTGCAACAACATCACCACTAGAGTTCTTAATCGGTACCACAACCTCGCTCAATGTACTGGAACTACATGCAATATGCTCTGGTCTGGCATGAACATCTGGAACATCTTGTGTCTCACCAGTTCTTGCAGCTGCTCCACATATCCCTTTGCTAAATGGAATGGCTAAGCATCCGTGACCGCCTTGATATGGCCCTATTTTGAGCAGATTTGGCTCTACAGTGCGATAAAAACCAGTCCAATGAAAGTGCTCAAAGGAGTTGTGTAACTCACATACTACTGTAGACATAGCGGCAACCCAGTCATCCTCATCTTCCAACAACGACTCAATCCTAGCGAATACATATTCATGATTTGTCATGGTGTTTTGTCATTCTGCTAATATTTGATAACTTGCTTTTCGCCTTCGCTCTAAAACAATCATTATGGCCCAAACGAAGAGTAAAATTCCAAGATTAGTGAACCATACGGAAGGGGTTGACCATCTTGTACCATCATATTTCCAATCCGATATCGGGTGGAATACTGGTGTAGGGAAAAATTGTGCAGTATGTGAAGGGATATCTGTGATGATGTTTAACAACCAAGGTAGCCAAATCAAGAATGCCTGCTTTTTTGCACTCATAGTAGCAAGGTAGAATCTATTGAGGAATTTTGGTGTGCCGTATTTCTCTAAGTACCACCATGTTGCTAAGAAACAGACTAGAACTGTAATAGCACTATGACTCCACTGATATATTTCCCATGAAAGTGGATGAAAATCTTCAGTAGTAGTAGTGTCATCAACGCTTGGATTTCTATGTCCAGTAAAAATTGATATTATCATTACTGGAAGAAAAGCCATTAAATCTGGAATTACGCCCATTGCTCCAGAAAATCTACCCTTAATTTTGCCATGCGTTACCGCCATACCCCAAAACCAGTGAGAAATTACATCCATGACAATTACTCCTCTTCTACTTCTTTAAGGAACTCGGAAAAATCTTCCTCAGTGTCAAATTCTAACACTAGAGGAGAGATTTCATCACAATCTTGACATTGGTACTGTTGTCCTGTCATAAATCCAAGATATGGATAGACTCTGATGCTGTGACAAAATATACATGCTCTAAATGACACAATTGCCCGTTCTGTTCTTAGTATATCATTTATTGTTAATAAATTACAAAACAACTGTTTATAAAAACATCATGTAATGTTATACCATGGCAAGAGAGTGCAACATAGATGCTAAAGGTAAGTTTGTTCGTTTAGTAGGTGGGTCTATGTCCATAATAATGGGGGTCATCGCTGTTGGTTTACTTTATTTTGATGTAGTTCCTTCAAATTGGTTCACTATTTCATCAACCTTTGGATTATTTGCAGGTGGAGCACTTGGAATTTATGAGGGTAAATCAGGATGGTGTGTTGCTCGAGCCATTGGTATTAGAACACCAATCTGATATTTTGGTAACACAAAATCACATGATAAATTGTATCAAATCAACTTGTTAATTAGGTTATATTTATACCTAATTTGACTAAATCACTACTGATGGGGTGCACTTTATGCAGCGAGAGCAAGAAACATTAACCAGTAATTTTAGTGAAACTATTCTCAAAGAAGTTTCTGAAGCAGAAGTAAATCAAGATGAAATCAAGCTTGAAGTCAAGTCAAAGCCGATAGTTGAAAATGATGAATCATTCGCAAATCTTGCGACAAGGATTGTCGATGAAGTAATTACTAATAGATCTCCAAAATCATTAGCTAAACAAGTTCTAGAACAAGTTGGAATTAATCATGACAAAAGTGTCGGTGAACCAAAAGTGTTCAATGGACATCTTAGACATGTTGGAACTAGGGCAAGAAAGGTTGCTCGCATGCAAAATGATAGTCAAACCTTGAGAATTAGACGAGTAAAGAAATCTTCACGAGGACCTTCACCTAACATTAGAAGAATGGGAGCCCCACCTTCAACTCGTGCTAGACCTTCTATTGGCATGGAAGACGAAGTAAGGCGTTCAGCCCGAGATGAATCAAATAGACGTGGCAAATCTAAGAAAAAGCGTCGTTTTTTTAGAAGATAATCCTACAAATTGTCAAAAAGGGTGACCTTTTCGCCCTTCATAGTGGTAGTAATGGATATTGCAAATCCAAGTGAAGAACATGCAATGCTTCGCTCAATGATTAGAGATTGGGTTGAGGAATGTGTTGAGCCACAAGCCTTTGAACATGATAAAAAAGAGTTATTCAATTTAGAACTTCTAAAGTCAATGGGTGAACTTGGATTGTTGGGAATCAGTGCGCCAGAAGAATATGGTGGAGCAGGTCTCGATGCTACTGCATGTGCAATTATTCATGAGGAATTATCAGCATCTGACCCTGGATTTGCATTAGCATATCTAGCTCATGCTATGCTCTTTGTCAACAACATTGCGTTCAATGGTAATGATGAGCAAAAGGCAAGGATTCTACCAAAGGTTTGCTCAGGTGAGTGGATTGGAGCAATGGCAATGTCTGAGCCAGATGCAGGAACAGATGTGCTTGGATT
>JAKUNX010000142.1 GCA_022451835.1 Candidatus Poseidoniaceae archaeon | reverse complement strand
GTACTGTGTCTGTGACGCCAAGTGGAAGTGGTGCTTCAGCCTTAGCAATGACTTCTACTGAAGTAGCGATAACTTCGTATGCAGGTGGAGGGGGAGTTTCGCCTTCCTTTAATTTCGGTGGGCGCTTCTCTGAAACCTTACCAGTAAATTGTAGCGTCGATTCACGGGTCATTCGTTGAACCATATCAAGTGCTTCTTCACCAACATTGTCAGATTTCAAGAAGATTTGAGTCTTACCAGTGCCGTCACGAAGATCGACAAAGCAGATTGCACCTTTGCCTCTATTCGCTTCCATGAAACCAGCAACAACGACTTCGCTATCTATCAATTTGGCACCATTGGTCTGTATTTCACCTAAGGTGTGGGTTCGATAATGGGTTGGCACATAGTTGCTCATGAGTGTGCGGGAATAGGCATAGGTCATCAAAGGTTCGATGGCATATTTGATAATCAATAGCGAATTAATTGATAATTTATGACGAAAAAGAATATTGATGTACAGGTTTTTACGATTCATTCATAAAGTGGTTGTTGCCGCCACCGGCTATGACTGAAGTGCTATTTTCCTCTGAATCTGTTACCAGCGGGCATCCTGACAAGTTATGTGATGCAATTTCTGATGCTATTGTTGATGCTTGTTTGGCAATTGACAGTAATGCTAGAGTTGCGGTTGAAACATGTGTTAAGGGTAAGGAAGACATGGGCTTGATAGTACTTGCAGGAGAGGTTTCACTCAATGGAGAAGTGCCAGATTATGAGGCAATTGCTCGCCAAGCAGGTTCCAAGATCGGTTACACTTCTCATGCTATAGGAATGGATGCTTCCAATCCTGAAGTTTGTGAAGTACAGGTACATATTACTACACAATCTGCGAATATTGCTCAAGGAGTCAACAAAGATGGTCTAGATCAAGGAGCAGGCGACCAAGGTATGATGTTTGGTTACGCTTGTGAAGAAACAGAAGCATATGATGGACTTAAAGGGAGGTATTTCCCTCTTGCAGCAGCGCTATCTCAAAGACTTTCTAGAAGACTTACTACGGTGAGAGAGCAAGGCATACTCCCATGGTCAAGGCCTGATGGCAAATCTCAAGTAACCGTTCAATATGATGCACAAGGCAATATTGAGAAAGTTCACACAGTTGTAATTGCTATTCAGCATGACAATGATTTGAAGAGCCAATTTGGTGGCTCAGAGTCCGAAGAATTAGCCTATGTAGAACAACAAATCAAAGAACACGTCGTTGAACATTCTATTCCAGCTGAATTGTTGAGTGGCGGATACAAACTAGTAGTAAACGGCACAGGTAGATTTGCAGACCCTGGTGGCCCTTATGCTGATGCAGGTTTGACTGGAAGAAAAATCATTGTCGATACTTATGGAGGAATGGGTAGGCACGGTGGTGGCGCTTTCTCAGGTAAAGATCCATCAAAGGTAGATCGCTCAGCGGCCTATGCTTCAAGATGGGCTGCAAAGCACGTTGTTGCTGCAGGTTTGGCATCACGGTGTGAGATTCAGTTAGCTTATGTCATCGGTGTTGCTGAGCCAGTGAGTGTTAGAGTCGAAACCTTTGGTACCTCTACCTTGAGTGAGTCTGAAGTTGCAAATAGGGTTAGAAATGTCTTTGATTTTAGACCAGGAGCAATTTCTCGAGACCTTAAATTGCAAGTGCCAATTTATTCAATCACTGCCGCAGGTGGCCATTTTGGACGAGTTCCAACCGATAAAGGAGAATTTCCTTGGGAAGTAATTGATGAGACTCGTATTCGAGCCTTACAAGATGGTCAATGATTGGCTAAATCAAGTCCAAATCTCCGATTCACTCAAGAGGGGGTTCATGCTGGGTCAACTTGGTCTTATGTCGCGTACTGCATCAAAAGCAATGTTGTTTGTTATCCTAATGATATCTGCAAGCGTAACTCCTATGATAGGTAGTGCCAGTGCAAGTGATGCTATACTTCTGTCGCTTGACACACCTCATATTGTTATGCAGGGTGGCGATTCAACCAATGTTACGCTTACTATTGAGAATAATGGGTCTTCGATTGAAAATTACAATATTACCTTAGAAACCGACGATTTGAGTGATGTCTGGAACATAAATCTAGTTAACAATACTACTAGTTCTGTAATACCAACACAAAGCACAACAGTAGATTTAGCCATTGTTTTGGATATTGGAGCATTACCTTCTGATAGCGGTTCCTTTGTGGTTAATGTTACTGAGCAGAATAGCGACGTTTACAGTACCGTGACTGCATATGTAACAGTAGAGCCATCTTATGCTTCATCATTAGCATTTAATTCCATTAACGGTCCTCTGCAACAAATGTATGCTGGAACTTCGGCAAATTATACCATAGATGTGAATAATGATGGTAATGCACCGGACACAATTTTACTCGATGTTGATGCTGAACCAGATTTGGCAGCTTTTTGGGCCAACCACACAAATAACACTAATAATCAAAATAATAATTCAAACAGTAACAATTCAACAGTTGATGTTCCAGAAAATGTATTGATATATGGTAATAGTTACATCTATACTAACAATGTTGATTCGATTTTGGCTGATTTATTTGATTCGGTTGGTGAGCACAATTCTACAGTTGCTAATACGGGTGCTGCAATGACATTAACTTCACATTGGAACAACATAAACACTAGCGGAAATAGTTGGAATACCAGTTTGAGACAATCTGGACATGTGTGGGATTTTGTTGTACTTCAAGACCAAAGCCAAATACCAGGTTTATCACGTTCTGATCAAGATTGGATTGATAGCAAGGATGCAGCAGTAAATATTGCAAATGCCGTAGAAGATACTCAAATTTCAAACAAAAAATGTTTTAAGATATATTTGAAAAATTCAATAGCTTCAACCATTCATTTATTTTGTACAAAGAGAGAAACATCAAAT
>JAKUNX010000141.1 GCA_022451835.1 Candidatus Poseidoniaceae archaeon | reverse complement strand
CAAGGAAGGCGGACCATAACACTTGCATGTTTCTGCCACCTCTTCAATCGTTGGCTGGCTAGTGCTTACTTGAGCATATCCTACAACCATTGTCTCAGCACTTTGTGTTGTCATTGAATAATCTGAGGTGAGATAAACTTCACATGTAGTAGGGCCTCGAGCGCCCGTACCAACATTTAATCCTGAAATCAGAAATGAAAAATCAAATGATCGATGTATATCATAAAGTTCGTAATAGTTGTAATTTATGTTACCAGTTCCGTACCCGTTGCTTCCAACTACTAAATAAACTTCTAACTCATATGGTGCTCCGCTTGGATTGAATACTTCAAATTGACATTGTAGATTGTCTTGATAGCCATATTGTGTTTTGGAAAAGGTCGTATTAGCAATATATGTTAGTAAATATCCTTCATCAACGTAAGTATTACAATTATTATCTATTCCATCCTCTATTTCTTCTATGTCTGGATTAAGATTAGCATCCAAATCATCACAATCTTCAGCTTGATGAAAACCATCATCGTCTTCATCGGGGCACCCTTCGTCTCCCCATGTCCAGAAAATTCCATCACTATCTTCTTGTTGACTAGATTGTTCAGTAAAACCATCGGGTGGAATTTCTTGTGGTATACTTGGACACATGTCACTATTATCCCCCCAACCGTCTAAATCCTGATCAAATTGTTCGTTAGGATCAAATGGGAAAGCATCACTAAAGTCTCCTACTCCATCACCATCCAAATCTGAAAATTCATTAGGGTCATCGGGAAATGCATCAACCTCGTCACAATATGAATCGCCATCACGGTCAGAATACATTGAGTCATCTAAATCATCACAATCAACCGTTTCATTGTAACTATCACCATCAATATCGGCACATCCGTCATCATGTAATATTGTTAACTCATTTGCGAAAAATGAATTAGTTTCGGGACATAAATCTAGGCCGTCTTCAATTCCGTCGCCATCATCATCAATGTCTTCATTGTTTCCAATACCATCATCATCGAAATCAGATGATTCGCTTTCATCATAAGGAAAACTATCATCAAAATTTAGAACTCCATCCCCATCAATATCCTCATCAAATAAATCGATTCGCCCATCACCATCATAATCTGGGCCTTGACAAAGACTTCCTGCATATTCGCCACTATACAGATTTTCAAGTTTTGCCTTGGAATTGAAAAGGTCGAAAATATCAATCTCTTTTCCGTGAGCAATATTGACTAGCCCTTCATTTTGAGCAGGATTTGGTGCTAAAATTACCAATGTCGGCCAAGAATTGGACGCTTCAAGATAATCATGGCCAAATTCAACGGTCCCAGTCATTGGAAAATTTAAACTTTCATTGGTTTGCCTAGCAAGTGCACTTGAGATATTAACCGGGTTTCTGTCCATATCTTCCATATTGATGGATATTATTTCTAATTGTTCAGTACCAATTCCTAGCGCTCTCATATCATTTTGGAATGCATTGAGACGCTCGAGCAATAACTTACAAGGCTGACACCATTCAGCGCCGATCTCAATAATAACTACTTTACCAGTTAAATCATACAAACTCATTTGTTGAATTCCCTCTCCAGGCATTATTGCATCGAATTTTTCTGACGGTGGATTCTCACATGGTACAATACTAGTTTGCGAGGTTGCATCTGGAGGTGAATATAGACTCATGTCGTGCATATCAGGAACCGCCCAAATATAGTATTCAAGAACCAAATTTAGTTGATTTTCTCCAGAACTAGAATTATAGAATAATCCACCATATCCTCCTATTTTTTCGTCTAATGATGTAATGTAACTGGCCAGATTCTCTATCGAAGTCAAGCCAGTAAAGTACAGCATCAAATCTTCATCACCAAGTGGTGAATCAAAGGAGTCGTTGTATAGAGTTCCCAATACAAGTTGATAACCTTGTTGGGTTGCAAATGGGCCGTAATTTACACCATAACGTTCAACTCCATTCCCAACATTAAACGCAAATAAGGTTGGATTAACTGGGCTATCAAAAGCATAGTTTCTCATTAATTGTGGCTGAATAGGAGTCACAATCTTTTCTCCCTCAAGGATGGCTTGGCAACCATTTGACAGTGTAGGTATTAATGGATCTGAGCCAAGACATTCATCATAGATATCGATTACTCCATCCCCATCTTCATCTAATTCATCTAACGAACATCCATTAAGGAATACTTGTGTTGTGTTGGATGTTTCTGGACATGTGTCAAATTTATTCATTACACCATCTCCGTCATCATCCTCCCAAGCCTCCTTATCATAACATCCTGAAACATTTACCATAGACACGAATTCTGGCAAGGTATCTGGACATAGGTCCATATTATTCAGGATTCCATCATTATCTTTGTCGATTAACTGAATGATATCTTCGGGATCGTTTGAATCATTTGAATCGTTCCCACCAAAACATCCAGCAAGGGAATTTGTAGACAATAAAAAAACGAAGAATAATGCAATATGCTTGTTCATGTGGTGAACTCTTCCACACGGTTATTCAATTATTCGTTTTCAAAGATATAGTAAATTCAGACGCATAAGGAAAGGAATTAATCATATAAAAGGTAGGAATAATAGAGGGCCAAAAACAAATAACAAAACGAGACAAACGTCAATCATAAATTGAACAAACAATGGAAGTTCTTCCTTGAAAGAGGTTTTCACATCACGATGTTGTTCAGTTTTGTTTACTTCATGATTAGATTTATTTTCAATAGAGTGTCTTTCAATCCAGTCATCAGCTTCTGTAATTTTGGATAATTCTTCTAAGTATTCGTCTTTGTTCTCCTCCGTGATAGGCGGTGGAATCTCCAAGATATCCCTCAAATTCAGACCCCTTAGTGAAAAGACCTCTTTGATGTTGATAAAATATGTCCCGATTAACAACTTTCTGTAATTGTGCACTAGCTGATGTAGA
>JAKUNX010000140.1 GCA_022451835.1 Candidatus Poseidoniaceae archaeon | reverse complement strand
ATAGGTGGCAATCCAGGGGGCATAGGCGGTTCTTCTTCTGACATTTTGATTCCTCCGCGCAAAATAACAATGCGGCAGTTCTGCCATTTGTGCGTAGCACATAACTATTATGGCCAAAGGTTTGACAAAAAATGGCCAATTTATGACATATTTGTTGGTAGTAATAAGCAACTTGATTTATGATGCGCAAAAGCGTTGAACATGGTCGGTCTTGATAGTGGTACTCCTCCGGTAATCTTCGTAGTTGGTACAGCTGGTGCTGGGAAGTCATCTTTGGTAACAGCATTTCAACGCTGGTCACGTTTCTTGGAAACCGATGCAATCGCAGTAAACTTAGACCCTGGAGCAGAAAGAGTCCATTATGATGCTGAATTTGACGTTAGGGATTTGATATCTTTGACGGAGGTAATGACGGAATATGATTTGGGACCTAACGGTGCTCAAATTTTAGCTGCCGATTTACTAGCCGCTCAAGCAGGTGATGTTGCAGAACAATTACATGCTTTATCTGGTGAAATGATGATAGTAGATACTCCTGGGCAAGTTGAATTATTTGCCTTCAGAGAAGCAAGTAACCACTTGATAGAGGTTCTTGGTAGAAATCAATCAGCGATTATCTATCTTTTTGATCCAATGCTTTCACGCTCACCATCTGGGTTTGTTTCACAGATGCTTTTGTCAAGTATAGTTGAATTTAGATTAGGACTTCCAACAAAGAACTTTCTGTCAAAATCTGACCTTCTTGAACCTGAAGAATTAGAAAAAATTCTTGAGTGGTCTGAACGATTGGAAATCTTAGAGATGGCACTTTACGATGAGGCCGGTGGTCAAAGAACTGAATTTGCTATCAATCAACTTAGAATGATGCAAGAATTTGCTCAAGCACCAGGATTAACACCACTATCATCTGAACTAGAAGAAGGGCTTGCCGATGTACTTACTTTTGCTCAAGCATTATTCGGTGGAATGGGTGATGCAAGAGATGGTTTTGCTCAAGATATAGAACACGAAAGAAATTGATTTGTTCAAGAAATCTTAGAAGCCTTCTCGAACTCGAAGGTTCATGACAAGACATTTATTGGCAATCGATGATGTGGAACAAGACTTTGAGATGATTCTTAAATGGGCAATTGAATTCAAGAGACTTTGGAAAGAGGGTGATGATGTTGCAATTAATTTCTTACCCCTTGATACTTTAGCAGTTGGTTCCATCTATGAGAAGCCGAGCACTAGGACAAGAGTTTCTTTCGAAGTTGGAATCAATAGGCTAGGAGGCTATCCTTTAACTCTACTAAAGAACGATATTCAGTTAGGAAAATCTGAAACCGTCGGCGATACATCACAAGTTTTGTCAAGATTTTTAGGTGCTATGACCTATCGATGCTTTTCGCATGATGATGTTGCAGAGTTAGCTAAATATGCTGATGTTCCAGTACTGAATGCACTTTCAGATAAGCACCACCCATGTCAAGCAGCAGCAGATTTGATGACAGTTTTGGAACACTGTACTGATTTAGAAGGTCTAAAGGTTGCTTGGGTTGGAGATGGAAACAATGTACTTCATGATTTAATGCTTGCATGTGCTATGCTTGGAATAGATATTCATTATGCAATTCCTGAAGGTTATGAACCAGCAGAAGATATTGTTCAAAGAACTAAGGATTTGGCCGATAAAAATGGCAGTAAAGTGATGGTTACCAATGATCCAGTTGAAGCAGTTACTGATGCTGATGTAGTCTATACTGATGTTTTTATTTCAATGGGCGAAGAACACATGAAGGATAAAATGAAATCTTTTGAAGGATTTCAAGTTAATGAAAAACTAGTGAGCAACATGAATGATGATTGGAAGTTTATGCATTGCTTACCTGCTCATCGAGGCGATGAAGTCACTGATTGGGTAATGGATCATGATAATTCCATTGTCTTTGACCAAGCAGAAAATCGCATGTGGGCTCAAATGTCACTACTTGCTTACTTAGTAAGTTTTGAGGCTTGGGAAACCATGGGCGATTTCATGGGACTTGATTAATTAAACATACATTGGAACAATGAATCCAATTAATCCTAGTAGCATAGCAATTCTAATTTTAGATGCAGCTTGGTAATCATTACCTTCTGCTAATTCTCTATTCAAAGTAATTAGCATCAGTATTGCTGGTGTCTGGAATAATAATTGATTGAATTCAAACGGGCCTTTCCAATATGGTATGTAAAGGCAAACCAAAGCAGCCATTACCACGACATAAGCAGCCATTCTTGACTTCACCAAACCAAACGACATCGGTAATGTTTGTCGATTTCCTTCATCAGCCTCCATATCTTGACAATCCTTGATAATCTCTCTAGCAAGATTGGCAAAGAATACTACTCCTGCAGTCCACCAAACAAGACTTGTCCACAAATTACCAACGCTCGCAGCGCCATATAGAATGACTGCACCAACCATTATTGAAATTGAAATGTTACCTATCAAACCTGTATTTTTCAATGTAGGGCCATGATCATAAGTCATCATCAAGGTTACAGCAATAACATAAATCAAAACTAATTCAATAATTGATTTATCATCAACATGTAGAGAATAAGCTCCCAAAGCCACACAAGTGATACTCATTAACCACAATAACTTTGCAAATTTATTAGCACTACTAATGCTAATTGCTCCAGATGCTAATGGCCTTTCAGGATGAGCCTCACGGTCAATATCTATGTCTTTGATATCATTCATAGTGTTGCCAGCACCGATGAAGAAAATAACTGCTAATATCTGAGATGTTACTTCAAGCAATTGATCGCTTAGCCAAGAATCTCCAACAGCAAACTGTGCACCTTATGGTACTGTTATTGATGCCAATAGAACGTTCTTCATTCGCATCAGTTGAAGATACGCTTGAACTGTTCCGCCCATGCATTATGCACTATTAGGTAGGTTTTGATATTGTTC
>JAKUNX010000014.1 GCA_022451835.1 Candidatus Poseidoniaceae archaeon | reverse complement strand
CATCGGCTGACCATTTAGTTAGTTGACCATTCCAACCGCCGGCAATTACGTTATGATGTGAATCAATCAATAGCGCAGAAATCGGCTCTCCAAGGGAGCGCCTCATCCAACATGCGCCTATCATGTTCATGAACGGCCTTAGCATGTTCAATATGATAATACAAGTGGATGATTGCTCATAATACTATCAATTAATTTCTTTTCTTGGCTTGCTAATGGTGAATGTCAAAACGAACGCCACAAGACTGAATAAACATGCTGAATAATAGTGGCCTACAGTGAAAAATGACAATACCGATGCGGTTCTAAGAATGTAAACTGAACCAGTTTTCATCGCCCAAACAGTGAAACCTGCTGCCAGTAATGACAAACCGATGAAGCCAATACCAATAGTAGAATAAATCAATGAAACGCTAGAATCCATCAAAGGGTGATCCATTTGGCTTGGAGAGCGGTCAATTTCCCTTATAGTGCAATTTGTAGATCCGTCAGCACAATCTTGCTTGGCAAATTCATCCTGTGATGGCATTTCAAAATCAATTGTGGTAAAGCCGTATGGCTCAAATAGAGCCGGTGGAGAAAGCAATACACGATTCGCAAACCTATCTTTGTAATCATCTCTATCGACGATAATGTCAACTCTTGTAATACCCGGATCTAATTTCTCTAACTCGAAAAAACCTTCTTTATCGGTTTGGGATGAGCTTGTATTCCAATAATCTCCTTCATACCAAGAAATGTAAACGGTAGCATTCTCAATTGGTTCCCCTTCATGATCATAGACATGGCCGTTGAAAATGGCTGATTCATCTGGTGCAGCTTGAGCAAACCTGAAGACAAACTCATCTGGCCTAACTAATCCTGATTCTGGTTGAGAAAAATCTAGGCCGTTTACTAAACCCAAAAGGCAGGTAATTAGGATTAGTACTGCAATTGAATTGCCTACTTTAGTCAACTCATCGATTTCAATAGTCAATTTGGATTCTGATGTGGAAAACATCAGTTCACCAGAAGGTTCAGCAAGACCGGTTAACCCATCGATATAATCATCGCTAGAATTGGCCTCTCCCATAGAGTTGCTAGAACCTCTTCCTACTTGACTTCAATGCGCCCATTAGAATTACTTACTAGCCTAGCAAGAGATTGTTGGTTTATCCAAACATCAACCAAAATGTCTCCATTTTTTTCCTGTTTCTTATCTATAATCATGCCAGACTCATATACATCCGAAAGATATCCTTCAATACTCCTTCCTGTTTCACTGTTGATCAATTTAATTGTGACGGTGTTGCCAAATAATTGTTTTAGCATAGCATCTTGAAATTCCTCAAGACCTATTTCTTGATGTACTGAAATAGCTAATAGAGATGAGTATCCATGGCGTTTTACAATAGATTTCTTTTCTAGTAATTGCTCCGTTGTTAAAGATTCTATTTTAGTCAATGCACACATAATTTTTCGCTCATCCAAATTTTCTAATTCGTCTTGATTGAGATATCTAGCATTAATTTCTCGCTGAGTTGCCGAGATTTTGCGTTCTAATTCTCTAATCGAGTCGGTAGCATCGACAAGTACCACCAATAAATCACACTCCAATGCTTCAGATAAAGTCGCCCTAAATGCATCTAAAGTAGCGCTGGGTAAATTATCTATGAAACCAATAGTGTCGGCAAGTAGAACTCTAGGGCTTGCTGCTAAACGACCAACTGTTGTTTCCAAAGTTGAAAATAACTTATCTTCAACAAGCACTTCTTTACCTGACATTTTGAGAAAAAGGCTTGATTTCCCAGCATTGGTATAACCAGCAAACCCCACAGTAACAGCACCGCTACGAGTACGTTGTCTTCGACGTTCTGCTTGGGCTTTAGAATGCTTCTTTTGCCGCTTTCTAAGAGATGTTAATTCTCGGTTAACATTGGCAATTACTGCTTGTAATGCCGTAACACCGCCTCCACCATAACCAGCTCGCTCACCGGTAGTTGTTTGGTTTGCTAATTCTCTTAGCACAGTTCTATCAGATTGAAGGCGGGCTATTCTCACTTGAGTTCTTGCCTCGAGTGAATTCGCATGAGCGTTGAACAGCGAAAGTAGTAAACGAACGCGGTCCCATACCTCAACTTTAGTTGCATCACTAACCGCAACCAATTGACGGGGCGTAGCATTAGTATGAATCAATACGAGATCTACTCCTTGCCATGGATGGCCTGCTACGCGTAAACGCAACTCATCTGAGACATCTTGCAATCTTCCTTTACCAAAGTAGCCTTTGGGATCTTGTTCACCGGGCTGATAAATTGATTCAACGATTACGATCCCCATGGTATTAATTAGGCTCTCAAATTCAGTAGTATCTTCCTGGCCACGAATCAATAATATGGCTTTCCTGCCCTCATGGTTGGTTCTTGCTTCGCCTAAAGCCACACCACCAGCACCCGCAAGAACTTCGAAATTTGGTTCTTGCTTTGCCATGAACAAGCGAAGAGTCATCCTCATATCAGCCCACCCCTTCGAGTGTTCATGGTCGAATCGTATCGAGCAACCATAGAATGGGCTGGCCCTGCTTCACTTGGAACCGTTTTACTTGCTGCAGCCTCAAGACCTGGGTGTTCGGCTAATTTAATTGAAACCGGCGAAGATGTGAAATTGGTCATCGTTGTACAAAAAGATTCGATTCAAGACCTGCGAGATTGTGTGGATGATTTGATGGTTGCATTATCGGATATTGAAGAAAATTATCAATAATTAATATCCAAAATAACTGGGGCATGATCTGATATTTCCAATCCACCCTGCCGCTCAATTCTAATATCTGTAACAAATTTGTTGGCTGCTTCATTTAGCAAAAAATAGTCTATTCTCCATCCTCTATCTTTAGCTCTTGCTTGCCCTCGATTAGACCACCAACTGTATTTCTTAACTCCGCTGCCATGTTTTTCTCTGAAAACATCATGCCACCCATCGTCGAGTAAATTGGTAAACCATTCTCGCTCTTGTGGAAGAAATCCGCTCATCTTAGCGTTACCTTTTGGATTCCAAATATCGTCCTCTGTATGAGCAACATTTAGGTCGCCACAAACAATTACTGGGGAAGCAGATTTCAGATAAGGTTGCAAAAATTTACGCCATTCATCCATCCATGTTTCCTTGTATTGTTGGCGTTCTTCACCGCTTGAGCCGCTTGGCAAATAGGTGTTAATGCAAGTTACATCATCGTGTTTGGTAACAATTATTCTACCCTCAGAGTCACTGGGATCTATTGCTGAAGGTTTTCCTGTTTGGACTACTTCCATTGGTAAACGAGATAGTGTTGTAACTCCTGAATAACCTTTTTTCTCTGCGGCATGGAGGTAGACTTCAAAGCCATCTGGCCAAGTCCAATCTTTGGGTAATTGCTCGGGTAACGCTCTTACTTCTTGGAGCATCCATATATCGGCATCAATTGAAGAAAAATAATCGTCAATACCTTTTCTAATCGCTGCTCGAATTCCGTTGACATTCCAAGAGACTAGTCGCATAGATTTTTGTCAAGGCCGACAGTGAATAACATTTCACAATTAGATTAGTAACTTCAATCCCTTTGCTGCTTGTTTACCTGTTTCGGCCGCCGCATCAGACAACAGATAGTCGGATTTAATCCAAGGCCCTGCTAACAATATTCGGTATTTTGAATACAAATCATAATCTATGCAATTAGAATATCCTACTACAATCTTTGATTGTCTCAAATCTGTTACTATGTGCTTTTTCCATCCAGAAACTTGTTCATCAAGGAATGATTCAAGACGTTCAAGTCTGCCTTCATCAGTGCCACCAGTCATGATTGCAGATAGATGTGAGCCAACAATTCCTAAACGAGGCTGTATTGCGGTATAATCAATTATTGCTGCATTCTTTTCATGATCCACTATGCACTGTTTTCCAGCCATTGGCTTGGATGATAGGCCAACTTCAATTGTGCTAGCAAAGGTTGTCTTTACATTAGAAAAATTACTTTCGGTAATATCTCCATCAACTGTTTGTAAAATTCTCCTAGTGCAACCAATGCCACATGCCAAAATTATTGCATCACATTCTAATTGTCGGCCATCTTTCAGAATAACCTGTTGTCCTTCAATGGAGGTGACTTCGCAATGTGTTTCAATCAAAACTCCAACCTCATCAAGTGCTGCACCTAGTCTGCCAATTAAACCAATCCAGCCTTCATTTGAGACGCTCAGTTTTGACTTCAAAAGCGATTTGAGCCGGCCTTCATTCTCATCAACGCCCCAGGATGATAGAAATTTAATCGACTCAAAATATGGATTTCCTACTTGTCTGGCTCGAATTACTTGTTTATTCAAAGCTGCTTGCTTAACATTTCCAATCGGTCTTATCGGCCCATGCCCTACAACTTCGATTTTATCAAGCCTGATTGATTTTATGGCAGGTTTAATGCGGCTTAACTTCTTACACATCTTGTAAAATGGTCCTGATTTATCGAACAAATGTGGTCCATAATGTAGCGAAAACCCATCGATATTCTGGGATGTGCCACGGCCGCCAATTTTCGACTTTTTCTCGAGTACTACTACATGATGCCCTTCAGATACTGCATGTATGGCTGCGCTTAATCCGGCTATGCCGGCACCAATGATTACAACTCGCGCCACAATTAACCCAGTTTAGTATTAGGCATGAAACCATTGATTGAAAATCAATCTTAACCTTGGCGACCTTCAATGGCTGAATTTAGCAAAGTAATTGCCGCTACCATTCTTCTATCCATAGGGTGTCCCGGCGGAATTGTAAGTAATGACTTCTTAATTATCGGATTGAATTGTTGATGGATAGTAATGCCTTCATAGCCTGGGATTTCGAAATGAAATTTGGCTGGAATAAATGGAATAAATCGGCGCAAAATGGCAATGCTGTCCTCAATTAACTCTCCATACTGATTGCCTTCAACATCGAGTAACTTCCAACTATCTTTGACGAGTGATTTTAGGAATTTACGCTTAACTGAGCCAATGTGTTGATTGGTAGTAAGGTCGATAACATCGTAAGTTGCAGCCAAATCCATCATTTGTCTTGCTTTGACTTGTAGTAGTGGTTGGGTGCATTCTAAATCAGCATATAGTATGATATCTTCTTTCAATTTGAAGCGTTTCTGCTTGGAATACGCAATAACATTTCCCTCTAGGTCTTTGAACCAATAAGCTCCACCAAATATTCTCAAAAATTTGGTTTGAATTATGTAATTGTCCATTTCAAATAATGGGTGCATAAATTCCGCTAATAGCGATTTTTCATAATGTTATCGCCTACTCTTCTTGATTTGAATCAGTATTTGAGTACACAAATGCCAAGCAAGTGGCAAGAAATACTGATATGAAAATAGTTACTGAAAGTAAAATCCCCGTACTTTTTGCCGGTGGGAATTGGCTAAATGATACAGCAAAGAAAACTGTTCCTGAAGTAATTGCTGCCCCCCATCTTGCAAAATTATCATACCTCCATGAGGTCATTTTCTTACTTGCATGAGATAAATAATCAGCAGCAAAACCCATCCCAATAAGAACGGCGGGAGCAGTATTAATTCCGCGACCACCAAAGTGGCTTGCCAATCCATCAACTGCAATACCAACAGCAATAGTTCCTATCGCAATTCTAATTGATTTGTCGAAAGAACGAGTCATGCATGATGCAATAATTAAGACTACTAGTCCAGCGGCTAAAATTTGGATTATTCTTGTTTGTTCGAATGATTTTGCCAATGATATGCCAGTTACCAATTGTCCACCGATTTCGCCTGATAGATTATTATCTTGAATGAGATTATGCGTATCGACTGAAAACTGATACGCAGATTCTGAATCTTCACCATCGATAATTGCAATTACCAGGCCACCAACTATTTCGCCATTGTCTCTCAACCAAGGATCTAGTAAAATCACCGACTCGGTTGTGTTTTCTACCAATGCTGAAAAATTCGAGGATTTACTATCGCCAACCCCTAGAATCAATTTCTGCTGTATAATTCCGGTATCATAAGAGATAATGTTTGGATGTTGTTCAAACTGGGATTTGAATCGTAAAAAATCATTGATATTGGTTTCATTATTAGGATCTATGTCCAATGTAATTAGCACAACCGTGCCTGATGCAATGACATAAATATCTCTTAATTCGCTCAATTCATCAAGTGAGTCGCTATCTTCGGGGAGGAATTGTTCGATGTCTAGAGTTTCGACTCCTGGCGGCGAAGTTGCAGCAATCAATACTAACAAGACTAAGCCGCAAGGCCAAAGCCATTTTTTGCCATCTCCTTGCATAAAATTTTCTTCCTTGAAGTCAGGTACGGCTTTTCGGGAATCAAGATAAAAATCTTCCAAGACGTATCTGGTTAAAATCCAATCAAGGACAATTCCTGTAATCATTACAAGAGCAAGCCCTCGTTGCGCTTTAATTGGAGAAAATAATGCTAAGGATATTGCAGCTACTGTCGTTGCCATAGCCAGTAACAAAATTTCGCGAACTTCGTGTTTGGATTTATTCGATGACTTATACCAAAATGCTCCGTCAACTGCAACCCCCATGATTATCGGAATTGCGATACCATCGATAACTGAAAATTGGTAACCAAATAATTGTAAAAATTCTATAACTGCTGCGACTACCAAAATTACTGACCCAAGCGTCACTATTGTAACCTTTAAATCTCTAAAAAATAGTAGCATTAAACCAAATAAAATGATTGCAGTGATTGGTAAAATGTTACTCAAATCTTGTTTAGCAATGTACTCTGATTCTTTGAATAACATGTTTACTCCGGCAGGCTCGAAATCATATTCTGAATTCTCACTTAATTTTTTACACCAATCATTAAGCGCCAGCCAATCAACTGGCAATTCACTTGAATCTAACCATACCAACCAAAGTATTTCATTTGCCTGAGGGGGTTGAGATGCCGATGCGCCAGCAAATTCTGGGCAGGCAATACCTATGTTGGAAGTTTTTGGAAGCATCAATAATGTCGCTTGTAAAGCATTGATTTCTGCTGAATTGGCATCTTCTCCACACCATCCTTGTTCATTGATTGGCTGAAGTACATCTCCCCAACTTGAAGAGTTGTTAATTGATTTATTTCTAGTACTAAAAGCACTATTCCAAGATGATAATGGAGATTCTAATCGTTTTAGGAAAACTGTTTCATGGTCTAAAGAAAAATTTGATTCGTGATTGTTTTTGGCCATAGATTCAATGTTTAGTAGTTGTTGAACTCTAGTAAAATTACTCGTAAGTGGGCCTTTGTCTTCATGTGAAATTCTAACAATTAATTGGTCTGAGGTCGTTGAGTCATTACTTTGCTCGTCCAAGCGTTGAATTACTGGATCATCAAATATTTTTTCCGTGGACATAGTCGCATCCGGAGGAGAAAATAATACTGGAATTGTTAGAATAATTAGCACGCTAATTATTGCTATTTTCGCCTTTCCTGACATGCTCATACCCATTAGATGGATTAGCGCCATTCAACCCAAGAGCCTGATTCAGGATCTCTGTAAAACCAGTTTCCACTTCCTGCTGGGTACTCCATTCCTTCATAGCCATCATACATCTCCCCTCTAGCTGTAATTGGGGGACTGGTTGGGCCTCCTGTTGGAGTCGTAGTGCTAATCGCTACGCTTTCAAACAATTCTTCTTGCCTCACAAATTGTTTTTCGTCAATTTCATCGCGTCTGTTTCTCAATAAAATTAGTGATGCAACAACAACTAAAACAATTACTAAACCGATGGAACCACCAATTAATAACATTGAATTTGAGGTTGAATCTGAAGAACCAGAATCTTGTTGGCTATCTTGAGTTCCATTTGTTTGATTGTCGTCGTTGATTAGATTATCATCAATTGGGTCACCGTCCGAATTCAATTGCGAATCTGAACAGCCGGCTTGATTTACAACTTCTTCAGCAAGAGTGTTTGGACATTGGTCACCATTATCGCCAACGCCGTCACCATCTGAATCTGCCCATTCGGAGGAGTCGATTGGGAAGGCATCTCCGCCAACACAGAATCCGAATACGTCGATGCTGCCGTCACAATATCCATCATTATCAGTGTCTGGTTTCAATGGATTGGTTTGAGGATTAGAGATTATTTCTTCGTCATCCAACAACCCATCAGCGTCGTCATCTAAATCAGCATTGTTACCAATGTTATCTTGGTCGGTATCTAACCATTCATTAGGGTCATTCGGGAATGCATCTAGTAGGTCTCCATAACCATCACCGTCTTTATCGCCAGGCAATCCATCATCATCTATTCCTTCAGCAGTCACCGATATGTTAAGTTCGATTGGATAATACTGACCACCAGAAATCCTAATCGTAATCTCTCCCTCTGGAATCGGGAAGGAGTTTTGTCCGTTCTGATTAGATAGGAGGCTAGTTAGTGTCTCTTCGCCTCTAACTACTGTTATTGAAAGCCCTTCAACTGGTTCATTAGATTCATCTGTCACAGTGAGAAGAACTATATCTCCTGGAAGAGGATTTGAAGGAGTAAATACGGCTGTAAGATTTTCCATGGTTGGTGGTTCTGGATTAGGTTCTGATAGCGTGGTGCTAACTGCCGATACTAGAGTTGCTGATTCGCCACTACCTTGCTGTGCAACGGCAATAACAGTATATTCAGATACAGGTGAAGAAAGATATGGGAGTTGTAAATCTGCACTAGAACCTTGGCCCCATGCTATGGTGCTGAATCTTGTGACATATTTGTCAAAGATATCGAAACTCTCTTCGTCTGTTAAATCTAAATTGTTTTCACATTCTTCTTGATCATTCTCTGTCTCCCCATCTGGACCATATCGGTCGTATAACTGTATTTCAACCGAAGAGCCTAATGATGTTCCAGTAGTAAACAAATATTTGCCTTCAGGCATATCTGATGTGGGATAATAGAGCTGCACTCTTTCCGCAAGTTCATAATCATCAATTGTTAAGTGATCGTAACTAACTCCAGTCTCTTCGTGAACTAAATCATGATCTGTCAACAACATGCTGTATGCCTCATAATTACCATATCGAATAGCGTCAGATTCATGTCTTACACTAATGTGAAGCATCGGCTCATGATTATTTGACTCCCAATTATATGAATGCTCCCAACCTACCTCAATTTTTTCGCAAGCCGAAGAGATTTCACCTTCTACTCCTGCCCAATCTGTTGCTGGCCTCAATGCTTCATTGGAAATCAATTCAGTAATTGTTGAGAAATCAACTGTTGCTGGGTCAAAGCCATGGCTTGGTGACGCAACCGCCAATATGCGAGTAGCCTGGTCGATAGATTCTGACAGTGCGATGTTGGTAGTTTGTCCAGGTCCTAGTGCTCCATTAATAGATAATTCATTGGGGTTGTGTAAAATTAAACCGAAATGAACTGCTAGCGGTGCTAATGTTTGATCAATCGAGCTTTCTCCATTTGAGTCGGATTCTGTAGTAAATATTCCAATTAGCGATAATGGTGCTCCGTGTGTTAGTTCAACGCTTCGACTGGTTTCCCCGGGATTAAAGATAATATCTTGTATACTCGGTTCTGCAGACCAATCCACATCATCGAATGCGACCGATAGATCTAGTGGGAGGTGCCCAACAATTGCTTTGTGATGAGTGTCAGAAATTCCACTTGCTTCAATAGTTACTGATTGGGTTGGTTGGCTTGTATTGGCAGCATAAACTGGCAATCCAGAGAAGTAATCGATGATATCTAGGTTGGCAACCCCAATGCTTCCTTGGGTTGCAATGCCGAAATTAAGTCCTATTCCCGTCAAAATTTCTCCGTCCGATGCTCGAATTATTTCTGACTGAACAATTGAAACATATGCGCCGGCATGGGGGGGAGTAATGGACAGGGAGGTTTTGCCATCTGCATCAGAAGAGTCAATTTGTTGAGTCATAACTTCGAACGGCCCATTGGTGATGAATTCGTTGATAATCGGTGGGCTTGGTAATGCTGATGTGCCGGGTTCCTGTAATCTACAGTAAGACCATTCCTCATTAGATCGGAACGAAGTATCATAGTATGCATTACCATCATCATCATAATATTCAAACCCATGATTTTCTTTCCAAACTGCATTATGATAATAGTGTACTCCGTGCTCAAATTCATGATCGATTACAATGTTGTAGGATTCTTGTCCGGAAGGAGATGCGGCATAGGTATGAGTTTCTTCCACTTCATATCGATCTCCCATTCCTGAACTTGTGGAAGAATCGGGGGTTTTCTCCGTAGTTTGGCCATCGCCCCAATCTATGGATATAGAGGTTAATTCAGTAGAATCAAAATAATATCTGCTATCATCTGTATCATAATAATAATCTTGGTAAATCATGTTGATATGGATTTCATTGGCCACCCACCCGCGCTCTTCTCCTCTACTAATTGTACACGGAGGCGTGCTTGGCAATGGCATTTCATTGGTGAAGCTAAATTGTAGTCCTTCTGCGTTTTCGCCATTGGTTGTTATTAATGCAACGCCACGGTCTGATTGTGAATACTGTCCAAGCAATGTTGATGACAGATCCCAGCCAGTTGTACTATCTCCGGAGTAATCAATATTACCTGAAAAGGATGCTTGATCGTCAGACAAGTCGGTACCGTCAGAATCTTCCGAGCGCGGTTCAACCTTAACTGATAGAACATTGATTGCATCGCTGCCATCATAATCAGCGACCAATGTTGAAGGTTCAGAGCTAGTGATGGTTAAGCTTCCTTCTGCTGATAGTGTGGAGATTGCAGAAGCTCCTAAGCCAGGAGATACTCTAAGTACAGCAGTATCAACATTAGCCCCAAATAGCGCTCCATCGACCGCGTCATAAGTCGTTGCTTGTACTTCATATGGTTGATCAATTAAGAGGGTTTCATCTTGGTCAACAATTACTCCTACAGCAGAAACCATGAATATTTCATCCATGACTTCGAGTGGCATTGATTCGATGAGGCTGGGTTGTAGAGTTTCGATTCTAAGTTCAGCGCGCTCTAATGTGCAGCCATCGTCAACACAAGGTGGACGGAAGGTTTCCAATGGTTGGCTAAACGTGTAAGTGTCAACTCCTATGTCATCTGCAGTAAATCGGCCAAAGTATGCTTCCCAATCATTAGGGTTGCGAACCAATAGGACATTAGTAACATCGCCATCTGAGTCCGTTACAGTCATATTAAAATCGTCAGGATAGTCAGTATTCTGATCCCACAATCCTTGCAATCTCATTTCAAATCCAATATCAAGAATATACTTGTTAAGTTCAAACGTTTGAATTGTATTTAGGTCGTCAAATATCACATATTGGTGTCTGTCTGAGTCGCCATTATCATCGCCGCTGCCATCATCACCGCCACCTTCAGAGGAGGTATCTTCCTCTTCGGAATCCCAATCATATTCCCATTCCAAATCACGAGATACTGAAGCATTGGCTGCCCATTCACTAAAATCTTGTAATGCGTTTCCAGCATTCTCCCAAAGTGGATCTTCAATCGTATCTCGTAAAATCGTCAAAAGTTCAATATCAAAATCATTGAAGTCTTCAAAGCCATTGGCAATGTATTGGTGATCAGTCTCCATTTTTGCTTGCCATTGCAGACCTTCTGTTGTGTTTAGCAATAATTCATATTCCCAAACTATGCTGTCTGGAAAATCATCACCATCTAAGTCTTGAATAGTAACATCCATTTCTGACCAACTAACTACCAGTTTTTGGAATGGTGTCATGCTGTCATAATCACCATTTGCCAAAGGTTCAATCCATGCCTCAAAACCAGCAATCAATGCGTCGGGATGCGTAGAAACTGACAATAATGCAACATTATGCAATAGCGTTTGGAATGATTCGAATATCATAGTATTGTTAGCTAAATTATCAAGTGCTTGCTCTACTGCTTGCCATTCATTACTACCAAGCATTGCATCATAAGCAACAGAAAAATCTTCGGTTCCAGCAAATCGGGTGAAGTTTTCAATAGGATCAAAACTAGAGATATATTCTGCAACTTGGTCAAAATCATTTACACTTCTAGGCAATGGGAACTCATTACCATAAACGAATAATCCGGTAAGAAACGCCATACCTGCATCGAGGTCTGTCGACTCCAAGAATTCCATTAGAGCCTCGAGGAATTTAGCGCCTTCAATCATGTCATAAGCTGGATTATTGTAACCGGCTTCAATCATGTTATTCCATAATTGAGCACTGCCTCCCAATCCGGAGCCCCGAGTTGCATCATCAACGAATCCTATCCAATTACCTGCTCCATGAGAATCAAGATTGTCAAATACCGCTTTCATATCCATAGTTGGGTTTGCATTATCCCAAGTATCATCGATAGCTTGCAATAATTGCTCTATCTCTGAAATCAATTTATCGGGGATTTGTGTTGGGTTGTCAGTAGCAAACCTACCTTCGTCTTCCATTGTTATACTGGCGCCGTAAACACCGCCCAGTGAATTAATCGGCACTGTATATGATCCTTCCCAAATCATGATTGAATTATCATCTTCATGGTATTCTAGTGGTTGCATAACAACTGTGTCGATGACCACTGGATTTTGAGGGATGTCACCTTGAACGATGACGCCAATTGGGTCATTATCAGGATAGTGAAGTATGTCTGCAGTTACAATTGTCGATGTTGTCTGTAAAGTCCCTGAGTGGCCTTTTGTATTAGCGAAAATTTCTATTGTGTCTCCTACACTAGTAAATTTTGTCGTTATGAATGCATCAATGCTGATGATTTCTCCAGTCTGGGTATTTTCATCATTAGGTGCAACACTATCTGCAATAATAGGTTGCAATGAAAGTGTAAACATCAAAAAAATCAGAAGATTTGCTGCTTTTCGCATGACTGATTTACAAATCAAGTCGTATAAATAACCATCTCCATACTTGCTTATCAATAAATCACTAAGCCAACTTTCATACTGCCATCAGAAGCTAAAATATTGTAAACACTTTGCGATTCGTTTTGCATGAAAACTACACTTTGCCCGAATAAATCGATTTGTATGGGTGTTAAATCAATTGAATTAAACCAGATTGAAAGTGGAAGAATTCTGGTATCTTCATCTTCGATAAGATATGTGGAAACATTGGCTAATTCTGGCTCAGGCCATGGTGTAAATCCATATTGATTGGGAATTGTATTGTCCAAAGGTAAGATTCCATCAGCAATGCTATCGGTAATATTAGTATGTGGATATTCGCTTATATTGTGAAGGTGCCATTCAATCGAATCAGAAATGATTGTTTCTTCTTGCCCTGAGCCATAATTAGCGATTAACAGGGCGTCGGGTGAAGAACTTTTACAAAGAAAACTATCCGGTAGACAAGCATGGATTATTCTTTGATTAATGCTTGGATTCTTTATCAATAATTCTGGACCAGCCCTTGATTCAAGACCTAATTCTGTTTCGATAAATAAGGTGTTTATGTCATATTTAGGCAACCACCTTGGAGGATTGTGATTTAATGTTAACTTCCAAGAGGAGTCTATATCTCCGGCAGACCAATGAAACAAAACCTGTTCTGAGATAACATATTGGGAAGTGGAAAAGGTCAGTAAATGGGTGAAATTTAGATTACCTTCTACCCTGCCAAGGCGGTTTTCAAAGTCAAATAATTCAGTGATAATTATCTCGCCATATAGCATATTTCCTGATGTGGTGGTTGTACATGTTGCGCATTCTGGAACTTGAATTGAATTTACTGACAGATTAATATCGGCTATTGCTCCGGTTTTGAAATTCTGCAAACCAAAAGTATCCATTGAATCTCTAGTTGATAATTCGATAGTGCCAGTTAGTGAAACCAATTCCAATTGCTTTGAATCTTGTGTGGAGTCTTCAAAATACAATGACGTCGCAGTAAAAATTACCGCTGCTATTACCAAGTATTCAATAAAAAAATACCCGTCTTTGGATTTTCCCATGTTATTTGCCTCCTTCTCAAAACTATTTTTCATTCTAGCAGGTATGCAAAGATCAGTGGTGCAACAATAGTAGCATCACTTTCAATGACAAATTTTGGTGTTTCTTTGGCCAGTTTCCCCCAGGTTATTTTCTCATTTGGCGGAGCCCCTGAATAGCCGCCATACGATGGTTTTGCTTCACTAATTTGGCAAAACCATGACCAGAGAGGGGCTTGGCGCTGTAAATCTTGGTTTAACATCGGCACCACGCATATTGGGAAGTCTCCGGCAATGCCTCCACCGATTTGGAAAAAGGCTAGCTGTGTAGTCTGTGACTCATACCAGTTTGCTAGTTCGGTCATATAGTGTATTCCGCTCTTAACAACTGATGGATCCAGGTCTGATTGAATTACGTGAGATGCAAAAATATTACCAATGGTTGAGTCTTCCCAACCTGGAACAAATAGTGGAAGATTGCACTTAGCGGCGGCCAAAACCCAACTATCATCTGGGTTTCCATCAATTGTTAACTGATTATCCTGTAGCATTTGGTAGAAAAATTCGTGCGGCAATGCTGATTGTTGTTTGGCCGAATAATCTTGCCACTGTGAAAGTATGGTTTTTTCAATCGCTCTAATGGCTTGATTTTCAGGTATGCACACATCGGTTACTCTGTTGAGTTTTTTTTCTAATAAATCAACGTCATCGTCTACAGATAAGCTGCGCCAATCTTCGAGCACTTGATAATGTGAATTAGCAACAAGAAGAAACACGTCTTCTTCTAAATTAGCACCGGTACATGAAATGCCGGCGATATAGCCGGAGTTGATCATTGGAGCTAAGACTTTTCCAAGTCTTGCTGTACTCATTGCTCCGGCTAAAGTTAGGAAAATTTTGCCGCCATCGGCAAGAAATTGGGTTAGTGATTGGGCGGCTTTCTTAACCTGTCCAGCATTAAAATGGTGGAAGTAGGTATCAACAAATTCTCGAATTGTCATTTTGCTCACTCGTTGATAAATCTTGATTCGGTTTTGCGTTTCTCGAGGGTTATGCCTGGTGATACTTCTTGAATTGCTAGATGCATGGCGTCGATAATCACTCCAGGATTGGTTGAACCACAAGTAAAACAATCTATTGAAAGCCAACCTTTCTCTGAATAACAATGGGCGGTCAAATGGCTTTCATCTAATAAAACTACAGCAGCAAAGCCTGGAGGGGATGATGATCCGTCAAATTCCTCTATGTGTGAATGAACTCGATTTGCTGTGCTCTCATCAATGGCTTGTTCCATCAAAGAAAGTATCCATTCACCGGTATTATCGAGGTTTGGAAAAAAGCCAGTATAGTCGACTAGGATGTGAACTCCGTGAGCATTGACCATATATTCCTCTCCCATTGATTGATTATCCTCGATTGGATTTTATTTTATTTATGTGATTGACTATGCCTTTTGTAGCAAGCATTGCTGCAGTAAATTGTGTTAGTGGAGTGTCTTTTTGGGGCACTATCTCATTGATGTCCATGCTGATAATATTTGCACTTGGTGCTGAAAATAATGCTTCAATTATTTCTACCGCTTGCCAAAAATTTAGCCCGCCAGGAACTGGCGTGCCCGTGGAAGGCACTATACTACCATCAAGGCCATCGATGTCAATTGTCAAGTGGACTGGGCCCTCTATTGTTCTAAGCGAATCAAGGCATTTTTGCCATTTAGCATTATTTCGAAGTATGTCCGCAGCAAAAAATGTCGTAATTTTGTCATCAGTATTGATACGTTCATATTCTTCCTTAGAAAACGCACGTATGCCGATTTGGTAGAGATGTTTGAGGCCATAATCCATAGCTCTTGCAGCAGCACACGCATGAGAAAATGGCTCACCGTCTAGTTCTTGGCGCAAATCGGCATGGGCGTCAATTTGAACAATATTCAATTTAGAATAGTCTCCATCTATTGCTGGATGGTTGGTAAGTGATTTGATGATTGGTGGCAATATGCCATGCTCTCCGCCCAATATTACTGGAAATGTTGTTCCATTATTCCATTTGGCAAGATAATTACAGATGTTTGCTAATTGCTGTTCTAATGTGTTGCCTTCTCCATTCCACTCTGGAGCAGTGTGAATATTATATCCGGCAGGTAAATCTTCACCGAGTAATGGATCAAATAATTCAACTTGCCCGCTAGCCGTAACACAGGCTGCTGGGCCTTGTGCTGTTCCCTGACCATAAGAGGTTGTCAATTCATATGGAACCTGCAATATAACAACGTCTGCATCACCGGGCTTACTTGATAAACCCAGGAAATTGCCTTCAACAAACTCCTCTGCCACGAACCTTGGCACGACTTTGTGGTATTGAGCATTTGGTGTCATTTTTCGGACTAGTTTTGCCGGATGTCAGTAAAAAATAGCCATTTTTACCGATGATTTAATATGGGTCGGCTTACAATAAGTAATACTGTTCTAGGACTGAAAGTCCGGGCCGGGGGTATTTTGATGGGAATGACATTAGGAGAATTAACCAAAGCAATTCAGCAACATATTGACTTAGAAATGGATAGTGAAGTTGCCCAAGGTATGGCTGAACACGCGTTAGGGTTTTTTGGATTTTACAATAGAATTATTGATAATGCTCTAGAACCAACTGATCGAAACCTGTTTTACATGTTCCAAGATTACAATCTGTTGACTACCGAAAGTGAAGAGACAACTTTGTGGGATGGTAGAGAGTGGCGTATTCACTACTGGAAATTTAAGCCCGACTTGCGAGAGAGTGTTGAGGCTTACATGCAACGCAGTAAGAAAACTGAAGAAATCGATCCTTTCGGCGATGTTTATCTAAGTGGGGATGCGGGACAAATTTGGACTAGGGAGTCTGAAAAAGTCGTTAATCCGAACGCTTTCACCAGTGATTGGTGAAGTTGGGTAACATCAAAGCGTTTTTGTTATACAACTAGTAGGGAATATCATGCGAGTAGCTGTAGGCCTTGTCTTATCCATGCTTCTCGCATCGATTCCTGTAGCAACTGCACAAACTGAATCTAATGATGACGCTGCATGGCCTGGCGATCCGATCGATAGCCATGTCCACATGACTTGGGCGGCTATGACTTTAGAAGTGAATGAGTGGGCTGATGATTACCCGGAAATTGTCGACTTGATGAGTGCTGGCGAGTCTGAACTTGGTAGGGCTTTGTGGGTGGTTAGATTGTCAGATTGGTCAATTGAGACCAAGGAAGATGGAAGTCCAAAAGAGATCATCTACATTGATGGGGGCCACCATGGAAATGAATACTTAGGAACTGCATTAGCGTGGCTATCAGCAAAATGGTACATAGATGGCTGGGCTCAAGGAAATGAAGAAGCGATTAATGTATTAACAAATTCAGAAGTCCATGTTTTAATTATGCTAAATCCAGATGGTAATGACATAGATACTCGCTGGAATATCAATCAAGTAGACTTGAATAGGAATTACGACCACTACTGGAATACCTGTCCGACTACGCAGCCGGGCAGTAGTGCATTCAGCGAATCTGAAACTATGTATAATTCAATTTACATGAATGAATATGTTTCTGATGCCGATCTCTATGTTACTATGCACACAGGTGTTTGGATTATGCTATATCCATGGGGTAAGTGGGCTCATCAGCCAGCAGATTGGGAATTGTTTTGGCAAATTAGAGATGATGTTCACGCCAATATTTCGAGTATTCCGATTCAAAATGCTAACCAAGGGCTGTATCCAAATTGTGGCACCAGTAGAGATTATGGTTATGGAGTAATGGGGTTCCCAACATTTACCTTTGAAACAGATGATGAGCAGTTTATTCCCGGTTCTTTTGAAAATCTTAACGATAGATTGGAAGAAGAAATGGATGTTATGAGATATTTGATCAATAATGTATGGTACTGGAGAGCGAGGCTTGATGTTAGCTCGTTGGAAGTGTCAAGTAATTCAGTAACTCTTGATGTGGTTAATCACGGTCAAGCATCAACCTCTAATGCTACTTTGCAATATGTTGATTCTAATGGCGAAGTTGTCTGGACTTCGGATGCTTTCACAGTTAATGCAACCAACAGCACAACTATTCAACTTGATATTTCAGCAATTGATGTTTCCTCTGACGGTGCATGGCAAATGTATTATCAGAAGCGCGTAATAAATTCCTCGACGTGGGTTACTGAATCAATTAATTCTACTGTTGTTAAAACCAACTCCGGTAAAGATTCTGAGGGCTTGTTTGGATATGGGATTTTCAACCCATTAACAGTAATCGCTTCTGTAGTTGGCTTAGCGGCAATACTACGTCCCGAAGATGAAGAAATCGAGCAATTCTGTCAATCTGATGCACACGATAATTGAAATGCTGTCGGTCATACGCCATCACAGGCGATAACATGGAAATGACTGTAAGCGTGAATGATAACATCAACGGAACTCTAATTTTACCTCTTATTGAAGGTACAGAATCTATACCTGATGATTGTGAAAGAGGTTTGCCTCAATCGATGAAGTCTCAAATTAACCGAGTGCTCGGTGATGGGGATTTCAAAGGCAAGGCCAAGTCAACTATATCTCTAGTTGGTGGCGAAGATGGTAAAATTATTCTTGCTGGCTTGGGCAAAGGAGACGATGTATCTGTTCATGACTACAGAAAGGCGGGTGCCGCTGTATTTGCCAGCATCAAAAAAATTCACGGCAATGATTTCACTGTTCGATTCTCCAACGCTGGTGTTGCACACATGGCTGCGTTTGCTGAGGGCATGATGCTAAGAGATTATTCATATGATCATTACAAGATGAAGGACGATGATGATGACGGTGATGAGACTGTTAAACAGATTCGTTTAGCATGTAGTGAAAAAGAAGCTGGAGAGTTAACCACGATGGTAGAAAATTACCGCGGCATTGCCAAGGGCGTACATCTTTCTAGAGATCTTGGAAACTGTCCGCCAAACGATATGTATCCAGAAGAATTCGCTGATCGAGCATGGGAATGGGCTAAGCAATACGACAATGTGGATGTGACTATAATCAATTATGACCAGGCTTTGAAAGCAGGCATGGGGGGTTTGGTTGCTGTTGGTAAAGGTTCATCTCGCAAACCGTGTATGGTTATCTTTGAAATGAATAAAGATGTCAAGGGGAAGTGCCCAGTACTTGTAGGCAAGGGAATTACTTTCGATACTGGTGGCATTTCACTAAAGCCTGGCGCAAATATGGATGAAATGAAGTATGATATGGGTGGCTCGGCTACTGTTTTTGGAACTATGGAAGCATTAGCTCAAACTCGGCATGAAGGTAAGGTAGTAGGTATCACTTGCATGGCAGAAAATATGCCTGCTGCAAATGCAACAAGGCCTGGGGACGTCATTAAGGGTCTATCTGGTAAGACCATTGAGGTGCTAAATACTGATGCTGAAGGTCGCTTGGTACTTTCCGATGGCCTTTGGAAGGCGGGCGAATTTGATCCTGAATATATTGTTGACTTCGCTACTTTAACCGGTGCTTGTGTTGTTGCGCTTGGCCATGAAGCAACTGGGTTGTGGTCGAATAATGACGAGTTTAGAACTCGTATCCATGATGCCGGTAATGCAGTAGATGAGTTGGCGTGGCCAATGCCCCTACTACCAGCATTCGAAAAGGAAATGACTCATTCAAAGATTGCTGATACTAGAAACCTTGGTGCTGGCCGCTGGGGTGGTGCAAATACTGCTGCTGCATTCTTGAAGCAATTCGTGCCTAATGTCGATTATGACAAAGATGGTGAACAAATTACTTGGGCGCACATGGACATTGCAGGAACCTATTGGGGCGCTAAGACTAACACCATGGTGAAGAACGGTGCAACTGGAATTCATGTTAGAACCATGCACCATTTGATTACTCAAGGATGATCAATGGTTGTTTCATGTTCTTTTGACTAATAGCACAATCAGCATGATTGAGCCTAAGGCTGAAGTTGCAGCCAGTAACAATAGCAATTGTTTCTTACCGTCGTCGTCATCATCCTCATTACTTGATGTGTCTTGATTGTCGAACGAGCCAAAACTGCTACCAATTGCTGGCCCAGTTACTTCCTCAATATGTTCAATGACAGTTATAGTTCCGTTTTGAACATCTCCATCTGATGAAATCGCCTGGTAATTGTATTCTCCTACACCCCACGTGCCGTTAAACCAAACCGTGAATGATTCTTTACAACCTGAAGATGAATTATTTGATGCGGGCGTGCAGTCTTGGTAAATTTCCCCAGAATCCCAATCTTCAGAGCCATTATACAGGCCATCGCCATCTGCATCAAAGACAATCCTTTGCGTTACATTTTCTCTAGAATCTGCATTATACCACATTATGGTATCATTGTATTCGATTTGGGTAGTGCCTGGCTGTAAATCGTTTTGTTTAATTATTACATTAAAGGTACTAGCCGAGTGTGCCTGAGCGATTCCTGGAACTAGAATCAAGGAAAGTAAAATCACTGCTGTGACCAAATAATTCCGTCCCATATTGTGCCCCAAAGTAAATTCCTAAATAAACCAAATTAAAGTTATATGATTATTTTACCCGTTAATTGAAATAGAACAGATATCAGCGAGCATCATGCTTCGAAGGCAACTCAACGATGATGATAGTGCAGCAGACAAGATTATTGTTATCGCATTGGTTAGTTTATTGACTGTTAGTGTAATTTCAGCTATTGCTTATATGAACCTTGATACAGAGCAAAATGATAGTGATAGCAAGCAATCGATGGAGTGGGTTGACCCGGTAGTCGAAATCGAAGATGAAAATCACAGCCATACCGACTTAATGGCTCACAGATTAGCAACTAATAATATGCAACTTATTGATTATCACAATCTAAACTGTGATGGCAATGTTGCCCCGCCGGCTGAATTGGACAATGTTGCTGGCCGTCCTTGTTACCCTGAATTCAAGAATGTTGGACCAACTCCTGGAGATTCCTCAGAAATCTCAATTGAAGGTAATTTTATGGAAGATTGTGAAAAGCGGCCTGACGGTACTGGGGGTTGTTATGCTTATGTTTCATCATACAATCAATTCGAAATTCTTGATATTTCTGAGCCTAACAACATAGTTTTGCTATCAAAATGCTACGCCGAGGTTGGCAGAATGATTGACATTAAAGTCACTCCGGATAACAACTGGGTTTTGGTTAATCACGAATTAACAAATAGTGATTTAGATCCAATTCCTCAAGATGATGATGCTAACAGTGGGGCAAATCGACTTGACGTAATCGATGTTTCAAACAAGAATGAACCTATCAAGGTCGCTGAGTGGAATAATCCTCCTGCAGGATTCCACAACCAAGATTTGCATGTCGACTGCGATTGGGAGAATGCTCCGCCGCCTTGGAATCTTGAAGAATGTCACTTATTCCTTTACGGCGCTGACCCTTACCCAGAAATGGTTGAAGGTGATTCTGGAACATATTACAAAGGTACTCAAATCTTCTATGTCCCATTAGGATTTGAATCTTGGAGACCTGATGTCAATGAAGAAGACCAAAATGTTAGCCGAGAAATTATTCGCTGGGGCGGTTATTCTCCTGAACCAGAAACTACCTGTGGTGGATCACTATTCAACCACGACAACGTATTCCACATTCACCCAATTACTGGACAAGCATTGCTCTACATCTCTTACTGGGATGCAGGGCTAAGGATTGTAGACGTATCTGAGCCTCCATCAATCCCTGATCCTGAAGGAGTATCCTGGCCTCAAGATTACGAGGTTGGAAGATGGTTGGGTTGTCCAAGTGCTGATGATGGATGGTACGGCCCTGACGGTGGCGGCCATGCTAATATGACGCCCGAAGAATGGGGTGGCAGCAGCGGCGCATTGAA
>JAKUNX010000139.1 GCA_022451835.1 Candidatus Poseidoniaceae archaeon | reverse complement strand
GAATAGGAATAGCTTCTAAATCGACTGTTGTTTGAATATTTTCAAAGCACTCTGCACTTGATGAGTCAACAATTTCAGGAGACTTTGGGTTTTTCATTGCCCAAGCGAGTGTATCAATATATTCTTCTGGACTAATTCCAATAGCAGCGCATAATCTCTCTCTTGTCAATAAATTTACTGCGGCTTTATGGCCAGGTGTTTCAACTATATTATCGAAAACTAATAATGGATTATTGTTCTCTTGTGAGTATTCCCACATACCGTGAATTAAACTAATTGGTTGGGAAATTGTTTCTGCAGCACCGAGATGGTCTCTGAAGGCCATATTGTGGCCAATCGAAACAATTGCTTAACCTTTCATACTAAATTTAGCATTTTTTTAGATAAAATAGCGTGAGTTACATTATTCCAGTAATCACTTTTTCTTACTTCAAGGGTCGTTGTTAAATAGGGGCTTCAAGTCGGCGAATTGCTTCAATGAGGTGTATCACATGGGTAGAGGACTATTCGCAGGTGCAAAGATGGCTAAAGACCGACAGAAATTTCGTTGGTCTGATCGTAGATATAAGAAGCGTATGTTGAAGTCAAGAGCCAAGCACGACCCACTTGCAGGTTCAACACAAGCTAAAGGTATAGTTATTGAAAAAGTGGGTATTGAAGCGAAGCAACCTAATTCTGGTATTAGGAAAGCAGTAAAAATTTCTCTAATTAAGAACGGTAACAAACTTACTGCATTCGCACCAGGAGATGGTGCTATCAACTTCATTGACGAACACGATGAAGTTATGGTCGAAGGTATCGGTGGACGCATGGGTCGTTCATATGGTGACATTCCGGGTGTTAGATACAAGGTAATTCAAGTCAATGGCGTATCTCTTGATGAGATGGTTAGAGGCCGAAAAGAGAAGCCAGTTAGATGAGGTGTTTTTATGACAGAAGCAGAAATGGAAGAAGAAACAACACCGATTCAAGAAGAAATCAAGCCAATCGCTGGTATTGGGACATTGGTTTTCGGAAAGTGGGATGCTTCTGAAGTAACCTGTAAAGATCCAGGGCTTACCCCATACATCAATCTAACAACTGTCGGTGTACCTCATACTGGAGGTAGACACGCAAATGCATGGTTTGGAAAAGCAAAGTTGTCTGTCGTTGAAAGATACATCAACAAATTGATGAGAACTGGTCCATATACTGGAAAGAAGCAAGGCGCTATGAAAGCCTTTGAAAGTGCTCTTGACAGTATTGCTGAAAAATCCGGAGAGAATCCGCTTCAAACTTTTGTCGATGCTATTTGTAATGGCGCGCCGATGGAAGAAATTACCAGAATCAAATTTGGTGCTGTTTCACAACCAAAGGCTGTTGATTCATCTCCATCAAGAAGACTTGATGTCGCATTAAGAAACTTAGCAAAAGGTGCGCAACAAGGAACTCACAAGTCGAAGAGAACTCTAACTAGTTGTATCATTAATGAGTTGACGAAGGCTGCAGCTGGTGACGTTACATCTTATGCAGTTTCCAAGAAGGAAGAACTTGAAAGAATCGCTGCTTCTGCTCGATGATTTTAATTTCCCACAATTCTGCTTAGATTTAAGTAGTTGGCATGATAACGATAATCATGCAATTTTATTTTGGCTATGGTTCAAACTTAGACTTTGACGATTGGTCTTTGTGGTGTAGCAGAAAAGATGCTGATCCTGCTGGCTTAGTCGAGAGCAAGCGTGCCTTCTTACCTGGTTTTACGGTAAAATATAGTCACTACTCTAGTGGTAGAGAAGGTGGGGCTGCAAATCTATATCCTGTTGACAATGATTTGGTTGGAACATACGGAGCATTATTTGAAATTGATGAAAATTGCTTAGAACTCTTAGATTCCAAGGAAGGTCATCCCAATCACTATCAAAGAATCAATGTCAAAGTTTTAGATGAGAATGGAAACTCAGTAGATGCTATTACTTACATTTCCAAGAAATATAACTCAAATGATTTTTTCCAGCCAACTGAAAAATATCACAACCTAATTCACAACGGTATGCAGAGAAGAAATATGCCAGTAATAGATATCGAATCTGCAAGACAAAATATCGACAATTCAAATCATGGATTTATCATTGCATATGGAACTTTGAAAAGGGGTATGGAAAGAGAGAACATCATGACTGGAGAATTTGTTTCAAACGGAATTATCAAGGGAGATTTGTATGATTTAGGGCCGTTTCCCGGTTTAGTAGAGGGTAAGGGTGAAGTTATGTGTGAAGTGTATCATAGCCGAAATATGGAATCAGATATTGATTTTCTAGATCAAATTGAAGGTGCAAACATAATGCCTCCGTTGTATGAAAGAAAGTTGATTCCAGTATTATGTGATGATGGAAAATTGCGGTTTGGAAATTGCTATTTTTATTGTGGAGATATAGAGGGCTATAACGTAATTTCCAATGGCATCTGGAGTGAGTAAGATTAATGCTCTATTTCCAATAGATGCGAGTTGCTTAAGAACCCCTCTTTATTGGGCAACATATCGAGAAGTGGTGAAACATGGGCCGAAAAGAAGACAATATTAAGAAAGCAACTGAAGTAATGCACGTATTACCACAGATTCGTAATCTGTGTATCGCTGCACACATTGACCATGGAAAGACTACATTGTCTGACAACTTGATTGCTGGTGCAGGTATGATGTCCAGTGATTTAGCTGGTGCAGCACGTGTTTTAGACTTTGACGAACAAGAATCAGCCCGTGGAATTACCATTAATGCTGCTTCAGCATCTATGGTGCACCAGGTTGAAGGAACTGATTATCTAATCAACTTAATCGATACTCCAGGACACGTTGACTTTGGTGGAGACGTTACTAGAGCAATGCGTGCTGTTGACGGATGTTTCATCCTTGCTTGTGCTGTAGAAGGTCCAATGCCTCAAACTGAAACTGTAGTAAGACAAGCACTAAAAGAAAAAGTAAAGCCAGTTCTATTCATAAACAAAGTTGACAGACTAATCAATGAATTGCAAGTAACTCCTGAAGATATGATGGAGAGATTCAAAGGCACAATTACTAAGGTAAACAAACTAATCAAGCAATTCGCTCCCGAAGAATTCAAGAAAA
>JAKUNX010000138.1 GCA_022451835.1 Candidatus Poseidoniaceae archaeon | reverse complement strand
CACATCCAGCCTCGTCCAAAAGTTGACGAATGTAAGTGAAATATTCTACATGCCCACCTTGATAAGATGTAAGCGCAACACCATGTGCATCTTCTTGAATTGCACAGTCAACTACTGCTTTAGCAGACTGGTCATGACCCAAGTGAATTACCTCAGCACCGGCTGATTGTATCAGTCTACGCATGACGTTAATTGCTGCATCATGGCCATCGAAAAGCGAAGCCGCAGTAATAATACGCGGTGGCCCAGTAGTTGTTTCGAACACTGGTTCCTCTTCGGCCATGATGCTTCGAGGCTCCTGCAGTTCATCAATTCAACCCTTGACAGGTTTTCTCAAACATCTGAGACTTCACCATCAGCCAACGGAGGAAGCCCCTTCTTGGCTCGGACATAATCGGTATAATTGCCATAATAAGTGGTAATTACTCCATCTTGTAATTCCCATATTCGATTGACAACTTGGTCAAGGAACCAACGGTCGTGTGAAACTGTGACAAGTGAACCCTCATAGTTGAGCAGTGCTTCTTCTAAGGTGTCTTTGGAATCCATATCGAGGTGATTGGTTGGCTCATCCATCAATAACAGATTATTTTCTTCTAGCAACAATTTGAGTAGCGCGACTCTCGCTCGCTCGCCACCAGATAACTGAGATAGTTTAGACTTGACTTGGTCACTTGAAAATTGGAATCTACCCAAGGCAGCACGAATATCACCATATTGGAAATCCGGTCTAAGTACTTCGATTTGTTGAACTGGGTTGAGATTAAAATCAAGAGTTGCATGATCTTGATGGAAGTAGCCAATTTGGCACCCTGGTGCTAAATCTCGCTTACCTGAATCAAGTTTCAACTCACCGTTAATTATCTTTAATAGCGTAGTTTTTCCTTGACCATTTCCGCCAACAATACCGATTCTGTCACCTTTGCGAATCTCTAGATCTTGGTTGTCTAGGATTGGTCTCTCTAGTCCATCAAAGCGCTTTGAACCGCCTTCAATATGAAGTACGTCCATACTAGCTTTATCGGTTGCTTCAAGTTTGAGAATCAATGGCTTACGTTTCTTTGGAACTCGTGCTCTTAGTGCTTTCAGTTCTTGCTGATAGCGCTCGAGCATTTTGTGTTTAGCGGAAATTGACTTGTCATATTTGTTAGCACGTTTCATTTGTTGCAATGCTCCAGTAGTAGATTGCATTTTCTTTTCAACCGTCTTAATTCGATCTGCTAAAGACGCTTCACTAGCCACCTTTTGTTTGATAAATTGCGAGTAATTACCTTTCCAAGGCCATGCTCTCAAGTTATCAACTTCGATTATTCTAGTGCAAACTTGGTCGAGGAAGTATCTGTCGTGTGAGACAATTAACTGAGCACCTTTGAAATCTCTTAGAAAAGCCTCTAGCCATTCTGTAGTTTGGATATCAAGGTGGTTAGTCGGCTCGTCAAGAAACATTACATCGACACCGGCGAGTCCTACAAGCTGTCTTGCAAGTGCAAGTTTGGCCTTCTCTCCGCCAGATAACGCACTGACTTTCATTTCCATCGGATGCTTATCCAGCCCCAATCTTTCGAGTATACCTTTAGCGATGCCAGCAACATTACCACCACCGCTACTAGCAAGCATTTGCTGTAATTCACTGTAACGTTCCATGATTGGCTCCCAATCTCCGTCATAGAATGACGGGTCAATCATCTGTGCTTCGATTGCTGCAATCTCCTCTTCCAATTCTTGAAATTGACGACCTTTTCTTCCTAACTCTTCTTCAATAGTTGAATCTGATTCAATATCTCTAATTTGAGTTAGATAAGCAAGACGAATTCCAGGAGCAAAATCGATATCACCGACATCTTGTTTTTGCTCACTGATGGTATTGAGTAATGTGGTTTTACCAGCGCCATTATGACCCACAATCCCGATTCTATCGCCATCATTAACAATCATATTGATGTCTTTGAGAACATCAACTGGTCCGAAACTACGGTCGACTCCTTCGACTGTGATTAGTTCCCGTACCATGTTATCACTCAACCTATCGGCTGATTACCAATTGATAAACAAAGTCCTTGAATTACTAGTCAAAGGCGGTAAACGCTTTGATAATTCGTTGCCGTCTTGCTCTATCCGCTCGACGTATCTTCTCGAGTTCACGACGAGCTGCAATTTGCCCTCGCATCATTCCAGGGCAGCCAAATAAGCAAACTGAAAGCCCAAGGGTTGCACCTATGGCAATAGATGATAACATCGGTAATCCGAGTATCAAAGAATTAGAGAACCCAATGATTGTACCGACAATGATGCCGATTCCCAGTGGCTTTTGTAGGGTTCGATAAATTAGAGACGATGAAGATCTTTGCAGTTCTGACTTTGGGTTGTCAGCAACAGAAATCATTTCCACAGCGTCTATAGTCATTTGATAGAAAAACCTCATCGCGGTTTATAAACTAATTCCCTGCTCGCATATTTATGTCACCATTGATGAATGGTAAATGGTAAGCGAATACCGGGATTCGGGATATTTTAGCCTTTGATTTTAGCAATCTCAGCGTCATGATGAGTCAACAAATTACGCAGTTTCACCTTCATTGAAGGAGTCAACATATCGTTATCAGTAGTCCATTCTTCAGGGTCGAGAATTAAGTTGGCTGCAACTTCATAACCTTTCCAAACAGGCGCTTTCATGTTCTTATCCTTTAATTCAGCAAGTAACCAATCTTTGGTACTTTGGCGTCCACAAATATCTGCATCACTACCTGAAGCATCTACTCCAGCACCTTTCATTGCTGCCTTCATAGCCTCCATATTAGGATGGATAATTAGGTAGGTTCGTAACATATCTTTGCCATCAAGTACGGCTTGCTCAACTAGTGGTGAAAGTTTGAGATTTTCTTCTAGTGGCGCAGGTGATACATACTTACCATTTTCAAGTTTGAATTGACTCTTAACACGGCCAGTTATTGCAAGATAACCATCTTTGTCTAGTTTACCAAGGTCACCGGTTCTAAACACACCAGGTTCAATAATAACTTCCTTTGTTGCCGCTTCATTATTCCAGTACCCCTTCATAACGTTCGGTCCGGGAACAATGAATTCACCTTCATCAGGTCGATCAGGGGCACCCCAAGCATCAGTATCAATTGTTACTTTGCCACCATTTG
>JAKUNX010000137.1 GCA_022451835.1 Candidatus Poseidoniaceae archaeon | reverse complement strand
GGTTGGATAGAATCTAAAATAGTCAATTCATATTTTGATTCAAAATTAATGCTTTTAGAACAATATTATTCAAAAGCTAAAGAAATAGTTGAAAATATGGTGATATAATGAATACTGAAAAATTATACTTGAATGATATTGAATCCGCATATAATACAAAATTTAATGCAAAAGTGATATCTGTTAATGAAAATAAAATAGGCCTTGATAGGACCTTATTTTATCCCTTAGGCGGGGGTCAAAATTGGGATTTAGGAACATTGGAATCTCCCAATGGATCATTAGAAGTAACTGAAGTCAGAGGTAGAAATCTCATTGAACATTATGTATCTGAAGATCATCAATTATCAATTGGCGATGAAGTGGTCGGAGAAATTGATTGGGATAGAAGATATTCACACATGAGGATGCATACTGCTCAACATTTAATGTCTGGAATGGTTTACGAATTATTTAATTCTGCTAGAACAGTTGGAAATCAAATCCATGCAACCCATTCTAGAATTGATTTTAATCCAATATCATTCACTGAAGAAATGCTGCAACAACTCTCTGAGTCTGCAAACCAATTAGTAAAACAATCAATTCCAGTACATGACTCAATTATGACTAGAGAACAAATTAATTCAATTATGCCTGAAGATAGAACAAATATGGCTTTACTCCCTAAATCAATTAGTAACCTTAGAGTGGTCACTATAGGAGATAATATTGATCTTTGTCCTTGTGCAGGAACACATATTTCCAATTTGCTGGAAATAGGTGAAATATCAATTATCGGTAAAAAATCTAAAGGAAAAGGAACTCAACGAATAACTTACGAGCTTGGAAATGAATTTAACAACACTGAACCGAGTTCACGAATCATCTAAAATATCACCAACTTCATCAATAATTCCTTGCCAAATTTCTTTTTGTTTAATTTTCTTTTCAACATCTTCTTTATTCTCAATAGATGACCTAAGACCAATTTCCAAATCCTCACCAATTCTTTCATCCTTATTTATTGGCTTTATTTCTTTACTTGGTATCGTTCTTTTACCATCATATTTTTGTTTAGATAATTCATCCTCACTCCAAGTTTCACTCCCAATTAATTTTGCTAACTCATTACTCGGTGGCTTATCTTTCCAAGGATTTTTATTTACCAAATCTTGCATAATACGTCTTTCTTCAACTTCTTTTTTAGTGTAAAGATCACTAATATCTTCAGGATATACATATCCTTCATCAAATTCAACTGTTGAAATTAATGACTGTTGATATATCAATTCTTTTCCATGAACCTCATCAACATCAAACATTTCAGGTTTTGATAACATAACATACAATTCTTTCATGTGCTGGATAAGCAAAGAATCATCATTACCAATTAACATATTTTTTACCGATGTATGATATTCAATACACGATTTACACCTACTCAAACCGCTTACGTCTTCAGCATCACAACGTAAACAACACCCTTGAAAACCCAAAGATTTCATAGCTTTACGAGGCTGCGCCATTTTATCAACAGAGAATACCTAAATCATCATCATATAATAGGATTCAATAAACTAGGGCGCGTGTAACTACCATGGCGAGTCGAGACCCTAGAGCCGACATCGTTGAAAACAATCCTTTTCCCAAACCAAAAATTAGTCGTATTCATTCTAATCAAGATAGTAGTAATAGCACAATTTACACAATGGACGACTTGAAAAGCATGTTCACGAATAAGACCCAGAAAAAACCCCAATTAAAGCAAGTTTGGGAATTTAGTACCATAGAAAAAGAAAACCTAACCCTAGCAACCGCAGCTTTCACACTCGCTCTTGGATTTATGGCTGTAAGGGGGGTTGGGGGCGTCTCAACACTTGGTTTCAATACCTGGGCCGTCACTCTATTACTTTCTATGCCAGTATTACTTTTAGCAGTTGGACCAGCCTTTATTCTTCATGAAATCGGCCATAAAATAATAGCCAAAAAGAATGGTTGTTGGGCTGAATTTAGAGCAGATCCTAAAGGATTACAATTTGGTATTATACTGTCCTTTTTCTTAGGATTTTTATTTATGGCTCCGGGTGCAGTAATGGTAGCAGGCCTTGTAACTAGAAGGGAAAATGGTCATATCGCGGTTGCTGGGCCATTAACCAATCTATCATTATTCATCATTGGTATTCCTCTCTGGGTCTTAATTTTGGGATTAACAGGAGCGTTTGATTCAACTTCAATTCCACTATTAGATAATGGAAGTAGAGCCTATCTTAGTGATGGCTCAATAATATGGCAATCTATGTTAATTGATGCTGGTGTTTGGTGGCTCAGTGCCAATCTAATTCTTGGTCTATTCAACATGTTTCCTTTTGGGCCTTTAGATGGTGTTAAAGTCAAAGATTGGAACGAACAAGTATTCTATGCTGTATTCTTAATATTCTTAATTCCAGTACTTGGAATGTTCTTTGGATTCTGGTCTCCTACAGCACTTTTAGAAAATTTAGTCAACACAATCTTCTAATTATGCAAAACAAATTACATTTTATTCATTTTGCATAAAAACATAATAAAGCGATATACTGAGTTACAATTTATAGTAATTACAGATATGCATTTCTTATTGGTTGCTCATCAAGATGGAAGAATGAATAAGTTGCCCACCAAGTAATTGTATCAAGGGCGTCAACAAGGTTACTTGTACCACTTCGCTCTTCTCCGTAATCCTTACCAGTTGTATCCATCCAATCTATCATTTCATCAATAGTATCACAAGTTTGGTGATAACACCAATATCCATCAACCAAGCCACCGAATCCCATAGTTACAGTTCCTAAATTATCTTGGAAAGTAGCATGATCAGACCTCGCTGTAGTATCTTCGTAAACAATAATTTCAGGTCGATCCTTTGCTAACCAATCATCAACCTTCCAAGTTGTTGCATCATACCCCTCACCAAGTAATGGCGCCATTTGCTCTTCTACACCAATAGCATCAGAACCAATCCACATTGCTAAACCAACCATACCAGGTTGATTCATAACATCATGATCAAGACTTGGACCGATGTATACTCTCATTGGCCACACCTCAGAATCTTTTGGATATCCATCAGGGTCGATTTCAGGTTCAGGGTCACAATTACCAGTACCCCCGCCATGACCGTTCCCGCAAGGA
>JAKUNX010000136.1 GCA_022451835.1 Candidatus Poseidoniaceae archaeon | reverse complement strand
CAGTATTTGATGAAGGTAATTCAAATTTGAATGGTATTGTCGAATATACTTGGGATTTTGGCGATGCCACACCTCTATCAAAAGACCCCTCTCCTTGGCATTTTTATGAAAATCCAGGAACTTATACTGTTACCTTGACTGTTAGGGACTCTTACGGCACAGGCGACGTAAGTAAGCAATCCTTTACTATCGTTGTTGATGAAGCTCCAGAGATAAATAAAATCGAAATCCCGAGTGAAATAATTGCCGGAGAATCAACTTATCTAAGTGCAAATATCTCAGATTTTGAAATAACTAGCAATTTACTTGTACATCGAGATTTGAATATAGAAGATGGCTCAATTTTTGATAAAGATGAGACTTTGAATTCAGAATTAGTTGTTAGATGGGATATCAACGTAGATAGGGATACAAACAAGAATGGTATTTTGGATGATGATTGGTTGATTCCTAAAGCAAATGCAGTAAATTACCGTATTGCTGCATTATGGAATGAATCAGGTACATTCAAAATAATATTGGAAGCATGTGATGGAATTGGAATTTGTACTTCATTTAGCGAAGACGTTGAAGTTACTCCTAAACCTGATCCTGAACCTTCTCTGTCTGACTTCGAACTAGAAGATTGGTCATCATGGGTTAAAGATGCAGGATCAGACCTTGCAACCTATTTTGCTTTGATTGCAGTTGCTTTGATTTTAGGTTGGCTTGTACTTAGAGAATCATCCGAAGTTGAAGATGAAGCGAAACAGGCTGCAGACTCTTACAGTGATGTTGAGCATGTTGAGGTACAAGGAGGACTTCTTGGCATGGATCAGCACACTCCACCACCAGCGCCTGCAATTCTTTCAAAGGAAGAGCGGAGAAGCGAAGAAAGCGGATACATAAGGCCGTTGCGAAGAAGAATCTAACAGTTAGGATATTGAACTGAATCAACATAGAGTAAATTAGTGGTAGAGATGAGTAAAAAGACCGTCATTGTTTTGATAATGGTTTTTACTCTGCCAATGTTTGGAATTCATGGTAATCATTTTGTCGAAAATGCCTCAGCTGCTGATGCTTGTAGTGGAGATATCGAACCGATCCTATGGAATCAAACCGTAGGGCGCTCAGCATTAGTTCCTCATTACAACTATTATAGCGGATATTTTGGATTTAACGAATATTATGATGAAGACGATAGAAAAGGAAGAGATCATGAGAATGATTGGATTATTGAACCTGCTCGCGAGAAAACTGAACTAAATCCAGAAGAAGAGTGGATGTATGTTGCTTGGGATAGGAATTCAAGATTGGATACATTGACTTCTAATCATCATTCAACAATGCTTGTTGGCAATGATAGTATTGGAGCACTTAGAGTAAATCTTTCCGCTCAGCATAGAACTACTATCTGTGTTACTGTTCAAGCATTAAATGAAACTAACGACGACTTCTCAGTTGACGTTTATCTAATGACTTCATCGGAATATGAGCGTTATACTGAATTGTATTATTCTTCACATTCTGAGAATAGTTTCTACAACGATATCTCTGAGGCACTTAGTGATATTTCGCCTGAATGGAGGAGTCTTGATTTTACAGGTTGGAGATCATATAGAGATGCACACCAATATGAGTCGGTAAATGAGATTAATTTTGCATTAAATTTAGATGGGCCAGAATCCTATACTCCAATTTTTGGTGAAGAAATGTGGCAGGATTTCTACATAGTCATTGATACATGGGATAATAATCATGACAATGACGCAATTGCTCCAGGAGTCGTAACAGCTGCAGATGTGACGATAATAACGACTGAGAGGTCGTTTATTTTACCAAACTATACTGTGGCGATAATTTTCCTTATGATGATTATTGGCATGGTGATTTTTCCTTTCATATTGAATGCTAGGTATATGAAAGCAGGTTTAGACGCTAATGATGGCGCAACGGGGCCTGGTTTAGTGCCTTCATTAGAGATAGATGCAGAACTAACTGATCATGGTTTAGTTCAGCCTTTAGATGCTAAAGATTATCCTGATATAGATAGTAATGATACTGGAGATTAATATTCCATTAATGCCCATGCATCTCTAAGATCTCTAACGTTGATTAGTCCCTTGTCAGATAATCTGAAGTTATTCATCATTGTAGCATATACAATCTCCTGCTCGAGCACAGGAGCGTGTAATCTGACCCAGTCTCCACCATTGCCTAATCCCATCATAGAATGGCTAGAATCTTGTCCAATCAATGAATTTGCTGCTTCAAAAATCTGCAATGCATCTTGATGATTATTTACTTTAGAACAGAATTTAACAGTGTCTCCTTGAGTCGAGTTATCCTTAATCAAAGCGACGATATCATCGGCCTTTGGTGTGGATTTTGTTTCATGAATTGAAGCGATGACTTTGCAATTTGATTCTTTAGCAAGCTTCATCAGTTTTTCTCTAGATTTTTTGTCGATTGATAATTCGAGATCAACAAATGTCACTTGTGACTTGATCCCAAGTTTCAGAATTTCCAATCTTTGTTCTTCAGTGCCTGAAAAGAATCCTCCTTCTCTAACTGATCTAATTGTGAAAATGACTGGGACTGGTATTCCTTCTTTTAAACTTTCAATTGCCTTTCCAACATCGATTTCTGAGAAATCCTTGACTCCCCAATCTTCGACTGGAGGCATCTTAGTATACTCTTCTCCATCATCATTTACCATAGTCAATGGTTCAGGTTTGTTCAAGTATAATTTATCGAATCGAACTTCAACATAGTCAGCTCCAGCAATATTTGCTCGTGTAGCTTCATCAATCATCTCTTCGACGGTGATTGCTTCTAATGAGACACATACTTTTGGTTCTGCCATGGGTTGCCCAATTTGGATATCTTATTAATGCTCACGGCTAAAATCAGCGTAATTAAGGTATGAAAAAACCGAATTGAAGGCAAAATTTTAGTCGTAAATTTAACATTAAATTCCTCCATTTTCCACTACCTTAAAGTACCCCCTTCTCCGATAGACAAAGGTAGGGGTTTTTACTGTTAAGTTTCGTTGTACAGCGGGCAAATTCAATAGTTAAATTAGGGGCTAAATCTGTCTGAAAAACCAAACAAAAAAACCAGTTTAAATCCAAAACCCGTGGTGATATTAATGAGTGATGATTATAGTGCATCTAG
>JAKUNX010000135.1 GCA_022451835.1 Candidatus Poseidoniaceae archaeon | reverse complement strand
GCATCAACATCGAGTAAAATTGTGTCCGGTGCATTACCATCATTATTCACATCTATGGTATAATTTGCCGAAGTTCCAGCATACATCTGTTGCAGAGGACCGTTAATGGAATTAAATGCTAATGATGACCTGGGGCTATAGAAGTGGCGACCCGATTAACCCGTTAATTTATTCAAATTATACTAATATGCAAGACCGTTTAGCGGATGGTTACATTGATTTCCATGATAATATGACTACACCAAATAGAGATATTTGGATTGCCCCAGTTGGTCTTGGTTTTGAAAATATATACCATAGTGTCATGGCAAGTGGTGCAAATCCAACATTACCAGGAAACACATTCTATGATTTATACAATGGAGATGGCAGTCACCCATCGCTATCTGGCTCCTATCTTGCAGCTTGTGTGCTTTATGCCTCAATGACTGGAAATGCTTCAGTGGAGACGAATGACACAATAGCCTTGTCAGCTGCTTTGAAACTCGAATTACAACAAGCAGCCGATGATACAGTCTTTAACCAAACAAGTGATATCGAATATCCTTGGCAACAATCTACGAACCCCACTTTGATGAATCAAAATAGAGTAATACCTCCAGGTTGGAATTTGGTTTTTGCTGATCAAGAATTGAGTAATATGCCAGCTGGTAGCACTTCTCAAACAACTATTCAGGTATCAATTCCTAGTGATGCAGCACCAGGTTTCTATGGCTTCAATTTATTCTCTGCCTCAACCAATGGTAACAGTTCAAACAGCTACACATTTGTTGTAGAGGTACTTGCAGAAAACAACTTAAGTTTCTCTTTCCTTGACCAAGATTCTGATTTTATTCCTGGTCAAATTACCACGACTTCTATCCAAGTTACTAATACTGGAAATTCAGAATTGGATTTAAATTGGCAATTAGGAGTTGTTTCTGGCCCATGTATTGTACAATTAATTGATGCTATGACTGATGATTTATCACCTGGGGCGTCGGAAAATATAGGATTTACTTTGGAGGTTGATTCTTCAGCAACTAAATCTGACGAATGTGTATTATCGCTTGATGGTGAAGGAATGTACGGCGATTACTCATATGATCCTGAAGCACATGAGTTCACTATAGGCATTGATGAACTAATCGTGTTTGAATTGTATTCTCCTACAGCAGGAGCAATTAATTTGACCCCTCAAAATCCGGAACAATATGAAATTAGAGTTTACAATAATGGTAGTGAGTTGGTAGAATTTTTCTTAGATATTGATGATGATTCTCCTCTCAGCACGTCATTAGTGAGTGGAAGTAGTGTAAATGTTTCAGCTGGTGGAATTGGAGTATGGACACTCGTTACAGATATTCCAAACGGATATGTTGATGTATATTCCCAAGGTTTCACAACGACATATTCTGACTTATCAAGCACCTCAAGTGTTGATTTTGATATTCAACCGGTAGCAGATTTCTCAATGAGTGGTCCATTAGACGGGAGGATTTCAACTAAGCCTGGAGAATCGGTTGACGTCGAATTAACGATAATTAATTCTGGAACTATGGATTTGAATTTGACAGCATCTGTTTCTGGGTTGCCAACTGGTGCAGATGTCACATTCTCAAGTACTGAAGTTGACCTTGATACCGGCATCACATCTACAGTGACTATGAGTGTAAGTATGATTTCAACAGCTCAAGCAGGTTCATATCCTCTCAACATTACCTATTCTTCAGTTGAATATTCACAATCATTGAGTCTCGAACTACAAGTTGCAGATAGTGTTGGCTTGACTGTTAATTCGATTAACAACAATATTGCTGCAGGTCCAATTTCAGAAGTAATTTACACATTTGAAGTGACGAATCTTGGTTCTGCATCTGATACTTTCTTTGTCGCACTGGACTTTGATGAAAGTAACAATGCATCTAGTTGGTTTGATACCACATTGTCAACTTCATCAATCAATCTAGAGCCATCTTCAACTCAAGCGGTTACTATTTCGATTAGAGAGAGAGTTGCTGGGGCTCCAACCAGTGGTTGTGATGTTGGGATAATTGTGACCTCATCGAATGATGATACGGTTTCATCAGCAATCGGATTCAAGATTATTCCTATTCAAGCAAGTGCTCAAATTACCGTTTTATCTGGCGATGATAGTGCTAAGCCTGGTGAAGTCATCAGTGGAGATGTAGTAGTCACAAATACTGGTACTGGCGAGGATCAATTCCTATTAACAACAATTGGTGAAAATTGTGGGCTGTCAGAAATTTTTACCCTACCAGCAGGTGCTTCCTCCCAAGTATTTTCTTGGAGTTGTACAATTGATTCAGGTGCAAGCGCAGGTTTGTCATCATTAACTTTTAGAGTTACTAGTAACGCTAGGAGTAACTATGTTGTCGAAGAAGTAGAGATTTTTACTGTGGAAGAAAATTGGGATAGTGATGGTATTCTCGAAATTTCATTTAGAGATGAGTCATTATCAATGGCGTCGTCAGGTGGCTCTTCTACAATTGTTACAGTAAAAAATAAGGCTAATGCACCAGTAAATGGTAATTTATTCGTTATCGGCAATGATGAATCGCTATTTGACATCATATTATCTCCAGTGAATTCAGAGACACCTTCTGATGAATTTAACTTGGCTAACGGACAAAGTGCCGAATTTGAAATTTTGATTAATTCAAGAGTTTCAGAATCTGAATCCGCTTTGTTGAGTATCTCAGCAACAGTAGAGATAGGCGGAGTTGGATATCCTGCGGAATCAAATAATGAATTAATTATCACAATAGATGGACCCGAACTGCCTCCAAATGGCGTAGAGTTGCCATTCGGAGTCGTACTTGATGAGCAGCAATCTATCTCCGCTATGGTTGGTGGCTGGGTATTTGCAATTCTATTGCTCGTGCTCATGAATTTCTTAAGGAAGCGCAGAAATATTGCTTCCATCAAAGCCACGGTTGAAGAGGCTGGTGAACAAGAAGAAAGTAAGCCAGACAAGAAACCTAAGAAGAAGGAAGAAAAGACAGTCAAAGCGCACAAGTTACAATCTAATGAATGTCGAATGACGCCAGATAACAAAGTTGTCTGCCCATTCTGTGAAGCAAAACTTGGCGTTCCAAGAGGCAGTGTTCCGCCATTCAAGTTTTCCTGTCCACAATGTGACAAGAAAATTAGAGTTGTTG
>JAKUNX010000134.1 GCA_022451835.1 Candidatus Poseidoniaceae archaeon | reverse complement strand
TGTGATATGCTCGCAGCCAGAAATTACCATACCGAAAACCGTGTGTACTTCATTGAGCCATGTATGTTCAGTAATGTCGTCTGGCATAATGAAAAACTGTGAGCCCCCGGTATTTGGAAGGGAGGTTTTGGCCATTGATATCATACAAGGAAGGTGTCTAAGACCATTATCTGCTTCGTCGGGAAGTGTGTAACTACTCGGACTTGAGCATTCTACTGCCTACTCAGATCCATCACAATAACCGTACCATTGAGCAGCATGTCCTCCAGTGCCGTCATTGTTTTCAAAATCGCCACCTTGAATCATAAAATCATCAATGATTAGGTGAAATGTTACATTATCATACATACCAGATTGGGCAAGTCGGCGGAAATTATCAGCATGAATTGGGGCTTGTACGTGATATAATTCAATCTCAATTGTATATGTTAAGGTAGCATTGGCTGCTGATTCGGCATGAACAATTTCCATTGTCACTGTGCTAATATTCCCTTCATATAGCGAAAATGGGTTACTATCTACAACGCAAACTTCACTGGATTCATCCCATGTAGTACCTTCTCCACAGAAGTTGCTTCCATCAGTATCACCAATACAACCAGGGGTTGCAATAACAATCAAAATTAAAGTAATTAAAGAAAATGCCTTCTTATTCTGTCCGTCCATGGCACGCCTAATTGCTTGGCGTTTTTAACCGTAATACTGTGTTAGTAAATCAAAATCATGCTGATTTTGTTGTAGTAATGATTACTGCTGCAATCTTATATGGGTCTCCATTTGATGCTGGGCGGCGATCTTCAAGTCTACCTTTCCAGCCGTCTTCAATGGTTCCAATTGGAATTCTAATTGATGCCCCTCTATCTGATACACCATAAGAAAATTCATCGATTGATTGAGTTTCATGCTTTCCGGTTAATCTCATGTGATTATCTGCACCATAAACATCGATGTGTTTCTTGATATTCTTGCCAAATGCTTCACAAATTTTAGTGAAAACTGCTTCGTCGCCTGATTCCCTCATTGCTGAGTTGGAAAAGTTTGCATGCATTCCGCTACCATTCCAATCTGTATCGCCTAGAGGTTTTGGATGCCAATCAATGGTCAAGCCATATTTCTCAGCATTTCTTTCTGCTAAATATCTTGACACCCATATTTGGTCTCCTGCATCCTTTGCGCCCTTAGCAAATATTTGGTATTCCCACTGACCAGCTGCTACTTCTGCATTGATTCCTTCTACATTCAAACCTGCTTCAAGACACTGGTTTAGATGGTCTTCGATAATCTCTCTACCGAAAGCGTTCATGCCTCCAACAGAGCAGTAAAATTGTCCTTGCGGAGTTTGGTCTCTTGGGAAGCCAAGCGGTAGGTTTGTATCTGGGTCCCATAGGAAATATTCTTGTTCAAAACCAAACCAAAAATCATCATCGTCTTCATCGATGGTTGCTCTTCCATTTGATTCATGAGGAGTTCCATCGGCATTCAATACTTCACACATTACCAAATATCCATTGATTCGATCTGGGTCTGGGTAAATCGCTACTGGCTTCAATAGGCAATCGGAATCGCCTCCATCTGCTTGAAGTGTGGAGGATCCATCAAAGGACCACATAGGGCACTCTCCAACTGTGCCACCAAAATCGCTGCGAATCATGGTTTTGCTACGCATGCTTTGGGTTGGTTTGAATCCGTCTAGCCATATATACTCTAACTTCGCTTTATCTGTCATAGTTATCATTCGCGTCGGAATGAGGACGGTATATTAACCATACGCTCAAAAAGAAATGATTTAATTGTGTAAATGATAACTTATTTGCGATAATTTTTATTCGTATGTTTATTTTACTATTATGATTTTGATAATTATTGGGCAATTGCGCGGGATTTTATCAAGATTTGAACACTTGAGTAAATGGCTAATCTTTAGACATAATTCCAAATTGTTTATCGCCGGGGGCAATATCTATGCCCTCTCTACAATTGGTAAAGTCATGGATGAAGATGTGATGAGTATTGAGAATACTATGCAGATGAGGCAATTCATGCAGTTGTGGATGATGAGTGGCGGTATGGTACTTGCTACTGTCAAAAGCATACTTGATGATGGGCGCCAAATCGAAATTCCGGACATGCCTGGTCGCGATTTTAAAGCAGAAATAATTGAGCTGAGCGCATCTTTCAATGAAATCGTTTCGAGGTTGAAGTGATGGAAGTTCCTACTGGCAACCATATTAGAAGATGGCGTAAATCGCTTGATATAACACAAACAAAATTATCTGAAATGAGTGGTGTTGCTCAATCAATCATTGCCAAAATCGAAAATGAATCGGTAGACCCGCGTGTTTCAACGCTCAGAAAATTGACTGAGGCGTTATCACGATTTGAAAACCCCGAATTATTACATACTGTCCAAGACATCATGACCACTGATGTTGCAGCGTTAAAATTCGAAGATACCATCCAAGTTGCAATCGATCGGATGGTGAAAGATGGAATCAGTCAATTGCCTGTGTTATCTGATGAAGGCGGTATTTTGGGGATAGTATCAGAGGATAGTATCTTGCAAAAAGGCGCCCACAGGAATGGCGTGGTGGGCCAGGTGATGCATACTAGTCCTGCGATTGTTGACATTCGACTTTCTGTTGCTGAAGCAAGAAGAAGGTTGACTGAAGTTGATGCTTTACTAGTGATAGAAGGGGATTTATTAGTTGGCCTAGTTAGCAGAATGGATCTGGTTAAGGCGCTTAGGTTGAACAGTATTGCGTAATTATTGATTGTTGGCAGCATCTTCGCCTTGTGGAGTTATCAATATGTTACTGCCATCTCGATAAATTACTGGTATCTCAACATCAGAAACGCTTGGAATTACGTGCATGGAACACGAAGGAGTACATGCAGGGGGGAGGTAATCCTCTCCTGATTCAGACATTACAAATGTGATTCCGTGATTTGCTGGCAATAAAGCATCAATGCCTTGAAATTCCATCAGCATAGTTATTGTTTGTCCTGGAATTACTGTTTGAGCTTCGTATCCGCCAGCATGGTAACGCACG
>JAKUNX010000133.1 GCA_022451835.1 Candidatus Poseidoniaceae archaeon | reverse complement strand
TTTTGATAGACACGATTTCACACTTCGATTTAATGCGCTAAATCAAGAACTTGTTCCTCACGAGGATCTAGTTGGAGATGCAAACATCAGCGAAGAAGAACAATTTGAAATCGAGAATGCCGAGTTGGCACCCTGGCAAATGTTAGAGTTAGATGACGAGACAGGGGAACAAAGGATTGCCAAGGAATTGCTGCCGAAAATACTGATTACAGACCCCGTAGTCCAAGTATTAAAAGAGGAAGCAGAAACCATTGACAATGCTAAATTGGCAGCAGACCCTGAACACAAACCTCTAGCAGCAGGATGGATTGCTGACAGAGTTGTCAAGGTAATTAGACGCTCACCGTCAGCGGGTAAGACGGTTGCTTACAGGCTAATCGTAGAGGGTAACTGAGAGGGATCAAAATGCAAGAAATAATTCAATCATTTTTCAAAGAAAGAAGTTTAGTTAATCACCAAATAGCATCTTATGATGACTGTATACCTGCCGGAGACAATATGTTGTCTCGAATGGAGAAAATTATTCGTAACATTCGAGTAGGTATCGATGGAGAAGTAGAGGATGATGAAGGTGGTTTCATCAAGCTCGACGTTGTCGACCAAGATATTGTAATTCGTCTGAAGAATATTCAACTTGGAGAACCAACCATTAGAGAAGCAAATGGTTCTGAACACCCTTCAACACCTATGGAATGCAGACTTAGAAAGTTGACATACATGTCACCAGTAACTATTGACTTCCAGATTGTTAGAAATGGGATACCTTCTCCAAAGGAAGAGGGAGTTCAAGTCGGAAGCATGCCGATTATGGTCCGTTCAAAGAGATGTAACTTACATCCTGCGCACATTGCAGGTGACAGGCAACTTTATCCTACGACTTCTAATGAGGATTCAGATTTGTGGAAACAACTCCTCAAAACCAAAGGTGAAGACCCTCTGGATCCTGGCGGCTATTTCATCATCAATGGTACAGAAAGAGTACTAATTTCAACCGAAGACCTTGCTCCAAATAGAGTGACTGTTGAGATAAACAATAGATATGCAAAGCGAACAGAAGTGGCAAAGATTTTCTCACAAAAAGACGGAATGAGAAAACCTCTAACCGTTGAGAAGAGAAGAGATGGAATGTTGATGGTGAAGATTAGTACAGCAGGAACAACACCAATTCCAGTAGTTCTTCTAATGCGTGCTCTTGGAATTGATAATGACCAAGAAATCTTTACCGCTATTGCAGGTCCAACTGAGACTTTCAAATATATCGTTGCAAACATCAATGAAGTAAATGACAACGAAGAATATGCAGTCCAAAATATGCTTGAAGCCCACGAATGGTTGCAAAAGAAATTCGCAGCAGGCCAGCAAAAAGATTACCGTGAGGCAAGAGTTGATCAATTGCTAGACAGAGAATTACTACCTCACCTCGGCGATCAAGGAACCGATCGAAAGAAGAAAGCCGTCTTCCTTGGTAGAATTGTTAGGCAAGTTTTGGAAATGGCAATGCATTCCAAGCAGCCTAATGACAAAGATCATTACGCAAACAAGAGAGTTAGGCTTGCTGGAGATTTGATTGAAGATTTATTCAGGGTTTCATCAAACCAACTCGCTAGAGATCTAAAGTACCAACTTGAGCGACATCACAACAGAAAGAGAGAGTTGAGAATAACTTCCTGTTTAAGGCCTGATGTTCTAACCTCCAAGATTATGCATGCATTAGCAACTGGCAATTGGGTCGGTGGTCGATCAGGAGTAAGCCAATTATTGGATAGAACCACATATTTAGCTGCGCTGTCTCACATGAGAAGAGTTACTTCTCCTCTTGTTAGAAGCCAACCTCACTTTGAGGCGCGTGACCTTCACCCTACTCATTGGGGAAGACTATGCCCTAACGAAACTCCTGAAGGACAAAACTGTGGTCTTGTAAAGAACGCTGCTCAAATGATTGACGTTTCAGAATACATTAGTGAGCAAGATGTCAGAAACCAATTAGATGAACTTGATGTATATCAACCGGATGATTGGAGCGACGGGGACAGAATCCACGTAAATGGTGATATTTACGGTATCCATAAGCGAGGAACAAATCTTGTTAGACACTTCAAATCTGCTAGACGACGTGGAGCAATTCCTTCTGAAGTTTCTATCCGTTATGACAGTGAGAACCGTGATATTTTCATCAATACCGATAAGGGTCGAATTCTACGCCCGTTGTTAATTCTATATGATGGCGCACCAAGACTTGAATCAGAACATTTGCAAAAACTTTCATCAGGGGATATGACTTTCAAGGATTTAGTAAATGAAGGGATTGTTGAATGGGTAGATGCTGAAGAAGAAGAAGACCTTTACATCGCTCCAAAACCATTCGTTTTACCTGCTGTAATTCCTAAAGGAAAGCATGCTGGTAGGCCAATTACTAATGAAAGTGTTGAATGGACTAACTTGGGAGAGCCTGGTGCAACAACTGCTAAATTGAAGGCTAAAATAAGAATGCCAAACAATGATTGGGAAGTTGCAAGTATTTCAGTTCCACTTGAGTATACTACAGAGCATACTCACTGTGAAATTGATCCACAATTAGTACTTGGTGTCTGTGCTTCGCTTATTCCTTATCCAGAGCACAACTCAACACCTCGTGTTACTGGTGGAACTGCAATGGTTAAGCAATCTCTTGGTCTACCATCATCGAACTACCGTCTAAGACCTGATACTAGAGCTCACATCTTACACTATCCTCAAAGGTCGATAACTCGTACAAGAGCAATGGAAACTACAAACTTTGACGAAAGACCTGGAGGTCAAAATTTCATAGTCGCAATCATGTCACTACATGGCTACAACATGCAAGATGCAGTTATCATGAATCGTGGTTCAATTGATCTTGGACTTGGGCGCTCTACTTTCATGAGGACTTACAATGCAGAACGTAGAAGATTCCCAGGCGGTCAAGTTGAAGAAATCGAAAAGCCAGGTTCATCTCTGCAAGAAGTCAAGGGATTGAAACCAGATGAGTCATACCTTCATTTAGAAGCTGATGGACTACCCCTGCCAGAGAAATATCTTGAAGGTGGAGACGTCCTAGTAGGTAAGACAAGCCCACCTAGATTCTTGGAAGAATCATCTGGTGGAGCGTTCTTGATGGCTCAAGAGAGAAGAGAATCCTCAATGCTTGTTAGACACGGTGAGAAAGGCTGGGTAGACAATGTCTATGTTACTGAATCCCTAGATTCCGGGCGCATGGTTAGAGTAATGGTTAGAAGTCACAAGGTTCCAGAAGTTGGCGATAAGTTTGCTTCAAGCCACGGCCAAAAGGG
>JAKUNX010000132.1 GCA_022451835.1 Candidatus Poseidoniaceae archaeon | reverse complement strand
TTTGTCCTAAATGAGGCAGGCTATAATCCAGAAGAACTAAATACAGACGCAGTATTAACGTTTGTGGATGGAAAAATCATTTCTATAGACCTTAATCTAAGTGCAAAGGTACCAGGAGTGTCTATAGAAGAATTTAAAGAATTAGCTGAGGATGCAAAGAAGAATTGCCCTATTTCAGGCGCGCTTAATTGTGATATAATATTAAACCCATCATTAATTTAAATATAATAACCCAAATTTTCTTATGAAAAAATTACCAGTAACAGTTTTAAGTGGATTTCTTGGTGCAGGAAAGACAACCTTATTAAATCATATTTTACATAACAAAGATGGTATGAAAGTCGCTGTAATAGTCAATGATATGAGTGAGGTGAATGTTGATGCTAATCTTGTTAAAAGTGAAAATACACTTTCAAGAACAGAAGAAAAGTTAGTTGAAATGAGTAATGGATGTATTTGTTGTACTCTGCGTGAAGATCTAATGATTGAGGTTGAAAAATTAGCAAAAGCTCAAAAATTTGATTATTTAATTATTGAGAGTACTGGTATTTCAGAACCAATACCTGTTGCTCAGACATTTAGCTTTGAAAGCGAGGATGGAAGTATTGATCTAAGTAAATTTAGCTATGTTGATACTATGGTAACTGTTGTTGATGCATATAATTTTATAAAAGATTTTTCTAGTCCAGAGTTTTTAAAGGATAGAGATTTAACGGATATAGAAGGAGATGAGAGGACAATTGTAAATCTTCTAACTGACCAAGTAGAATTTGCAAATGTTATTCTTTTAAATAAAGTTGATTTAGTTAATGAAAGTGATCTTAGAAACTTACATGATATATTAAATAAATTAAATCCAGAGGCTAAAATTATACCAACCAATCACTCAAATGTTAATTTTAATGAAGTCATTAATACTGGAATGTTTGATTTTGAAAAGGCTGAATCATCAGCTGGGTGGATTAAAGAGCTTGAGAATGAACATATTCCAGAAACAGAAGAATATGGTATTGGTTCATTCGTATATAGAAGAAAAGAGCCATTCCATCCTGATCGTTTTCTTGATTTTGTAAATAATAAATTTCCTGCTAATGTAATTAGAAGTAAAGGGCTGTTTTGGCTAGGGTCTAGATCTGATCAAGCACTTATATGGAGTACAGCAGGAGGATCAGCTAAAACTGATCCTGCAGGCGTTTGGTGGGCTTCAATGAGTTTCTCTGAAAGGATTAATTATTCAAATTTTGTAGAGAATCAGTCTCAAATCGAGTCCAATTGGTCACCAATGTTTGGCGTAGTTGCAGTTACATCACTAATAGTAACTGTTTGAAGATCGGTTCGAATTAGCGTAACCTTAGAGTCTACAATGTTTACATACTCCATAGTCAATGAACCAGCAGTACTTCCTGAAACATCTGACGCAATAGCACCTGCCCAATCGTAATTGTTGGTGTTACATCGTGTCATAGTAGATGGGTTAGCTGCTGTACCTGTCAATGTTGCAACAGTGTTTTGAGCAAAGTTGAAACAAGAACTTCTTGAGTCAGTAATTGCGAAGTTAGACATTGTGACAACTGTTCCTTGTCCGCTACCATGAGCAAACGCAGACTCTACATTTGAATAAGATACATCAGATAGAGTAAATTCTCCTACGTCACAATCTTGAGTTGCAGTTCCACATCCTTGGTAACTTGAATCAGCTGGTCTGCTACCTGCAGTAATTGCTGCATGGTTAGTGGTGCTGATAGAAACAGGTTGCATTACATGTCTGTCTTCAACAGTAGCACCTGCACAGTCACTAGTAAATGCCAATCCATGCCATAGAGCATTTGGATTGACACTTGTGTCTGCGTTGAAGGTGATTGGGTCTGTCTCAGTTCCTAATGCGGTGAACTTTGTACATGTACCATCTGCCTTGACACCACCATCGAATGAGATACCTTTGTTCTCTCCGATAATAACTTCAACACCTGGTTCAATTGTCAAGTCAGCATCAATACTTAGATAGCCACTTGCATCAGTTGGTTGTACCTTGATTGGGCTGTCGATTAGGTACCATGTTGTGTCATCGGTAATATCGGAAAATACTGTCTTACCTTGTCCATCAAATGGCATAGTTCTGTACCACATACCTTGACATGTTGTTCCACCAGAAATTCCACAGAAATCCATGTTTTCTCTTGACCAGTAAGGTGCCATCATCATATCTGGGAATAATGATGATGTTGTAGTCAAATCACACATTCTTCCACTTGAAGGCCAACAGGTTCCACCGTTTCCTTCTACTCTAACAGCGTTGGTTGATCCATCATCGACGAAATGAAGGACACCGCTACCAGTTGCTTGAATTCTGTTCATTGAATCTGAACCATCAAAGGATTGTCCATAGAATTCAAAGTTGAAATCATCAGGAATGTCGAAGTTACCAGCACAGTATTGTCCATAGTTGATCCAATCTGTGTTAGAATCACATCTGTCATCGTTACTGAATGAGTATGAAGTAACTGGAACAATTTGGGTAGATGATGCCAATGGTAGATTGGTCATACCCAAATCGAAAGTTTCTACAACATAGTCGCCAGAATCAGTCATGGTAAATCGTAGATTGTTGCTGTGCGGATTGGAAGCAATGTATCCATAATAGTTACCGAGTTGTAATGTGTTAGTATTGTCTTCTCTTATTCCGACAAGTCCAGATTTGTAATAGTTGTAACAGTTCTCATCATAATGGAATTCAAACTCGTTGGTTACATCGTACATAATTACCTGCATACTACATGCTTGTGAGTCAGCGTAGTAAGATTGTGCTTGATATTCATGCCACTCAACAACTAGAGTATTTGTTGGGTTACCAACATCAAATGAGTAAGTACTGCTGGTTACTGTGTTTGAACCAGCAGGCCACAAATCTTTAGCTGTGACATAATAAGACACTGAATCGCCTCTTGTCAAGGAGAAGTCATGTGACCAATCACAATCTGTTGAACTGCAAGTATTTCTGTCTCCAGATGGAGTCAATGCTGCAGAAGTGGTAGTTGATACACCATTTTCATCTGTAATAGTATAGACGATTGTTGGTCCAGTACCAGGTACTGGGCTAGTATCAAGTCCAGAGTCGAATGGACCGGAGTCGCCAATTGAGAAAGAAACTGTTCTATCTTCAGCGTGTGAATCTCCGATTTCTCCACCAGTGATTACTGGCGCATTGTTATCTGGGTCTGGCGCGACATCTCTGATTTGCCATGACATACCGTTACCATCAATGGTTTGGAAATTCACATTTCCTGCACCTAGAGCAAATCCTTGCCATTGTCCACCAGCACTTGTGGAAACTGCGTCCGGGGTACATGCAATGGAATTAGATTCCATGAACATTACATGTCCGGAAGTCG
>JAKUNX010000131.1 GCA_022451835.1 Candidatus Poseidoniaceae archaeon | reverse complement strand
ATCTTCATCATGTCCATCTTCATCGTGTCCATCTTCATCGTGTCCATCTTCTCCATGACCATGGTCATGATGGTGATGAGCGTGTCCACCCATCATCTTCATAGCGGCCATATCGCACGAGGTTCTGGCCCACCAATTTGTTTCAAACTCGACAACATACTCACCTTCTTCAAGATGGAAAACTGAAATTACAGTACCTAGAGGGCAACCTACTGGATTTTCGATTGATATCTCAGCTTCAGCATGCTTGTGATCATCGTGAGCGTCATGTCCATCGTGGCCACTATGATCGTCGTGGTCATCATGGTCGTCTTCTGGAGTAGGAAGTAATGATGCGTCTGCATTTGACGCAGCTATTGCAACGTGAGGTGAATCTTCTATCATAACTGAAGATAGCCCAACATTGCTAAAGTCCCAGGATTCTTCGGTTTCATTCCAAACATAGACTCCCCAGTACCAGTAATCTTCATCAGAAACTGTACCATATTCTGGAGCCTCGATACCGTTAATTCCAACTACATAGACTCCATATTGCGAGTCTTCATAGGAGTATGAAATACTGTTACTAGTTAGTGCTGCTTCAGTCAGATTCCATCCAGACTTAGGTTCTAGCACATCATCATGATCAGTTTCAAAAACCATTGAGGTTTCATCGGGAAACAGGATTGCTAAGCCATGAGCCTCTTCATCGTGGTCACCGTGGTCATCGTGGCCGCTATGGTCATCGTGGCCGCTATGGTCATCGTGGTCGCTGTGGTCACCATGGTCGTGACCATCGTGACTAGTATCTGCTTCAGGCAAAGTTAGAGTTTGAACTCCTTACTCTAAATGTATCTCTAATTGGGATGCTTCACCTTCTTGGCTCAACAAGTCATTAGATTGCTTGTCACCTTCGGATAATTGCTCGCACAAGTCATTTACAAGCATGGTTTGATAATCGAGGGTTATCTCACCGGTTGGCATAGTGTGAGTCATGTATGATGGAGGCATATCCTCTTGACTCAATGTACTGTCTACCCAAGGTTCTAATGCTAATCCATGATAGAAAAATACATCGCTACCTCTTAATCTTTCTAGATCAATAGTTGAAGGTTTATAATCGTGAACTGGAATATTTGTAGTACTCATCATTTCAACTGTCGCTGTATCACCAACAATTGCTGACACAAGTTGTTCAACGTGATACGTTGAAGTCATGATTGTTCCATAATATTCGTCTCCAACGACGATTTCTTCTGTATCATCATCTGAATCTGCAATACATCCTGCTAGACTAGATAAAACCATTATCAAAGTCACAAATAGTGCCCTGTACAACTCTTTACTCATGACTCTTGCCCATTCTAATAAGTATTTAATAGGTTGTTGATAGTACTTATTAACTACGCCAACGTATAAATATTTTACATGACAATAATTACTATACCGTTCGATATTTCATAAAGTGACTTTTATTGGCGTACCGATGCTTGAAGATGAATATTGCTAAACTCGGTTATCTGTCAATTAGTCTAAATTATCTTGACATATTTGAGCAGTACATAGGACAGTGTCATAATACTCTCTTGTACTAGGTTCAAAGGTATCGAGTTGCAATGTCGAGCCCGCATCAACAACTGTTACTATGGTTGATGCTGAGGATGGAAGATAATCTTCTCCTGTACTGCGTAGCGTCAGTTTGATGGTATGTCCTGCTGGAACTTCTACATCCATTGGGAAGAATTCCATCAAAGCGGTTATCTCTCCAAATACTGGAGTCCAAGTTTGTTCATCATCTCCTCCTGCATGATATCTAAGATCCATTATTGCGTGACCAATATGAATACAATTAGCGCCATCACAGTCTTCAAGCAGAGCGTAAATTTGTCCGCCTACTGTTGCAGTATTGACATTAACATGTAAACGAGGTAAGCCACCAAAGTACAAATCTTCCTCCAGCGGTGGAGTTTCATAAACTGGTCCGGAAGATGCATCTGGACGGATAGTATTGCCACCACCAGTTGATGCTAAATCAGCACTACCTAACTCCAAAATAAGTTCAGTTGTTTCAGTCATTGGATAACGGTCTTCAAAACGCCATTGCCCTTGATTAGATTGAATTTCAACCCCAAGCCAAGGTTGTGGTCCTTCTTCTTTTAGATAATATGTGAACCATTCAAGTAAGTCCTGCATCCAATCCATTCTAACCATTTCCGGGAAGGCTTCTATTCCACGACCAACTCCACTTCTATCAAACATAATTTGTGGCCTGTCTGGATAATCATGATCCCACTGCCCAAACAATCCTTTGGCTTCGATACCATTGTCATACAGACGATTTATGGTAGGCACAGCCATGTGTGGGTCGACATTCCAATCATGCATTCCTTGAATCAAATATACGCTACCGTTGTAATTTTCTAACACTCGGTCAAGGAAATATCGCTCGCCCCAATAATTGCCGGCTGCTTCCCCACCCCACGCCCATGCTGCACCACCAGTCGCTGGACCTGCGATATAATCTGGACACATATTGCCGGAATCTTCCAAGTCACCATCGATTCCATAAGAGCCGTAAACACCATTGTGCATGATTGGCGCTCTCGCTTCACTGCTGCCATTGCGCCACATTAACTCCATAACGCCAATCAACCCAGATATTGGTACAATTGTAGTCAAATGCTCATTGCCAAACATTGCCGCTTGCCAAGGGGTTGAACCATCGTATGATTTGCCAATCATCCCCACATTTCCATTGCTCCAATTTTGTGAGCCGAGCCAAGTAACTGCCGCATCTACGCCTAGTTGTTCAGCTGTTCCCATCAAATCCATACAGTGGTTAGAACGGCCGGTCCCCATTACAGATACTTGGGCAAAAGCAAAACCATGAGGAATTATTTGTTCAATTATCATAGTTCCAAGCCAGGTTCCTGGCTCTTCGATGCCACCTGTCTCAACTGAGGCTTCGTCAAAATATGGCCCAAACTCAGCAATTACTGGAACTGTCATATTTCCTTCCATTACCGGTACCCATACTGCCAAACTAACCTTACCATTTGGTGCTGCTCCGCCTTCTTCTAATGGCAATTCAAACTCAACAAAGTGATGAGTACCTAACCATAAGCTTGCACCATCAGGCCCAGTTAATGAGCCATTTTCCAAGACGTAGGAATTTTGATCATCGGTGTAATAATTCTCAAGATACCTGTCAGCAATTGGCGTATATCCGTCCATAGATTCTTCAATTGCTTGTTCTTCAAGCGGGGCACCAATAACTCTACTCATTAGCAGAAAAACAAGTACTACAGCAATAGTTGCACCTAATGCCGCATTGAGTGAACGGGTTGCATCACTCTTTTTTCCGGGCCATTCTTCAACAAGTTCAGCCTCTAGAACCTGCTCGTCCATGATATGGCTGAGAACCTACTCACTCATGAGATTGGTGCTAATTTGTACCGTCAAGTAGGGTATGAAATTCAAGTAATCTGGCAAGTGCTGGTGCGGTTCTTGAGCCAAACCATGTCAAATCTTCTCCATCCATTAAAGAGGCAATAGGTCGCTTGCCACATTCAGATTCTATCATATCACAAATCGCATCGCCTTCTTCAATCGTAAACTCATGCGGCTCAC